>NZ_AENZ01000075.1:0-14421 GCF_000183485.2 Alistipes sp. HGB5
CTCCTCCGCCCGAAGCCGCGCGCAGCTCAGGAACTGCGGACATACCGCAAACATGCTGCCGCGATTTCCGGTTGTGCCGGACGAATCCGGCAGCCTCCGAAAAACGCGGAGCGCACCGGCTTTCGGCCTGTTTCGGAAAAATCGGAAAATAATGTGCCGCCGTCTCCGTTTTTTTCTTAACTTTGGTAACCATGGCCGGACTCTATTTCCACATACCCTTCTGCAAGCGCGTCTGCGCCTACTGCGACTTTTACAAAAGCGCCGACCTGCGGCGCATGGACGACCTGCTGGCGGCCATGCACCGCGAACTGGACGACCGGCGCGGCTATCCGGGCGGCGAAGCGGTGACGACCCGCTATTTCGGCGGCGGAACGCCGTCGCTCTGCACGCCCGAAGCGATCAGGGGACTGCTGGACCACGCCGCACAACTCTTCGACTGCTCCGGCGCCGAAGAGACGACGCTCGAAGCCAATCCCGACGACCTGACGGCCGAGTACCTCGGCGGGCTGCTCGAAGCGGGCATCGACCGCCTTTCGATCGGCGTACAGTCGTTCGACGACGACTGCCTGAAGCTGATGAACCGCCGCCACACGGCCGCGCAGGCGGCCGAAGCGATCCGCGCTGCGCAGCGCGCCGGATTCGGCAACATCACCCTCGATCTGATCTTCGGCGTGCCGGGTTTCGGCGGCGATACGCTGCGCCGCTCGCTCGATACGGCCCTTTCGCTCGGCGTACAGCATATTTCGGCATACCATTTGACCGTCGAACCCGATACGGCTTTCGGGCGGCGCGCTGCGCGAGGCGAATTCCGGGCCGTGGACGAGCAGGTCAGCGAAACGGAGTTCCTCACGGTCCACGAGACGCTGACCAGAGCGGGATTCGAACACTACGAAGTCTCGAATTTCGCCCTTCCGGGCTTCCGCGCCCGCCACAACGCGGCGTACTGGCACGGCGCGAAGTACCTCGGCATCGGTCCTGCGGCGCACTCGTTCGACGGCGAGGAGCGGCACTGGAACGTAGGTTCGGTGGAGCGGTACATCGCGGGCGATCCGGCGGAACGCGAACTCCTCACGAACAGGGACCGTTTCAACGAGTACGTCATGACGGCGCTCCGAACCGCCGAAGGAATCGACACGCGGGAGGTCGCGGCCCGTTTCGGCACGAAACGGCTGGAGCGGATGCGCGAAGAGGCGGCCCCCTATCTGCAAAGCGGCGCGCTCCGCGACGCAGGCGGACGGCTGGCGGTTCCCCCGGAGCGGTTTCTGATCTCGGACGCCGTGATCGAGGCCCTTTTCGAAACATAACGACGCGCGCAACCAAGTGAAACTGAAATGTTAAGTTATTCTTAAATTTTTTTTACTAATTACCCTTTCGAGATTGTTAATATAAATATAAGTATTACCTTTGCACCGGTTTTCAACCGATTCGACAAGTAAATTACAAACAAGCATCACAAATATGAGCAATGCAAAACTAACCCCCGATTACCTGTTCGAGGTAAGTTGGGAGGTCTGCAACAAAATCGGCGGCATCCATACGGTAGTCTCGACCAAAGCGCAAACGGCCATCCGGAAATTCAACGAGCGCTACATCCTCATCGGCCCCGACCTGCAGCACGAAGGCGTGAACCCCGAATTCGAGGAGGATCCCAACCTGCTGAAGGCATGGCGTCAGGGACTCTACGCCGAAGGCATCCGCATCCGCGCGGGACACTGGAAAATCAAGGGCGAACCGACGGCCATACTGGTGGACTTCACCTCGCTGATTCCCCGCAAGGACGAAATACTCAAGAAACTCTGGGAGGCCTACCACGTCGATTCGATTTCGGGTCAGTGGGACTACATCGAGCCCGTGCTCTTCGGCTACGCCGCAGGCGCGGTGATCGCCTCCTATGTCGAGAACTTCTGCACCGCGACCGACAAGATCGCCGCCCATTTCCACGAATGGATGACCGCGGCGGGCGGTCTCTACCTGCGCCGCCATGCGCCTTATGTGGCGACACTCTTCACCACGCACGCCACGGTCATGGGCCGCTGCATCGCGGGCAACCACCTGCCGCTCTACACCGACCTGACCAAGTTCAATGCCGACGAGCTGGCACGCCAGTTCAACGTCGTGGCCAAACACTCGATCGAGAAGGCCGCCGCTGCCTACCACGACGCATTCGTCACGGTCAGCGACATCACGGCCAACGAGTGCAAATTCCTGCTGGGCCGCGAGCCTGACTGCATCACGCCCAACGGCTTCGAAAACGACTTCGTCTGGACCGGCGAGGAGTACGACGCGAAGCGCGCCGAAGCCCGCAAAACGATGATCTCGGTGGCCGAAGCGTGTCTGGGCGAAAAGTTCGCCGAGGAGCCGCTGATCGTCGGCACCAGCGGACGCTACGAATTCCGCAACAAGGGCATCGACGTATTCATCGAATCGCTCAAGAAACTGGCCGCATCGCCCCGGCTCAAACGTCAGGTGCTGGCCTATATCACCGTGCCCGCCGCCAACCGCGGTCCGCGCGCGGACCTGCAGGCGCATCTGGCCGACCCGTCGAAACCCATCGACGGCGGGCAGTACAAATACACGACCCACTACCTCGAATACCAGAGCAGCGACCCGATCGTTAACGCCCTCAACGGCAGCATTCTGACCACGCCCGATTCGAAGGTGAAGGTGATCTTCGTTCCGACCTACCTCAACAAGGCCGACGGCATCTTCGGCAAGGATTACTACGAACTGCTGGTCGGCATGGACATGACCGTATTCCCCTCCTACTACGAACCGTGGGGATACACGCCGCTCGAATCGGTGGCCTTCTCCGTGCCGACGATCACCACGACGCTGGCCGGATTCGGTCTCTGGGCGGCCAAACAGCGCGAGCATGCGGGCGTGGAGATCGTTCTGCGCGACGACTACAACGATCAGGAGGTCGAAGAGAAGATCGCCGAGTCGCTGCTGCACTTCAGCCTGCTGGACGACAAGCACGTGAACGAGATGCGCGTGTCGGCCTACGAAATCTCCGAAACGGCGCTCTGGGAACACCTCTTCGCCGCCTACGAGCAGGCTTACTCCGAGGCTGTCGAAAGTTCGGTCATCCGCACCAACCGCGCCGTGCTGGACGAGGGCGGAAACCGCAACGAGCAGATCAACTTCGTGCGCCAGCAGCTTTTCGCCGAGAAGCCCAACTGGAACCGCATGATGGTGGACAAGACCCTGCCCAAACGGCTGCACGCCCTCGAAGAGCTGTCGCGCAACCTCTGGTGGTGCTGGAATCCCGGCACGCGCGACCTGTTCGAAAGCATCGACCATGCGTTGTGGGCCGAGTGCGAACGCAATCCGATCGCATTCCTCGACAAAATGAGCGTGGAGCGCATGAAGGAGCTTGAACAGGATACGAATTTCCTCAGCCAGCTCGACGCCGTATATGCGCAGTTCCGCGACTACATGAACGAGAAACCCGATCCGAAGGCGACCTCGATCTCCTACTTCTCGATGGAGTACGGCCTGCATTCGTCGCTCAAGATTTACTCCGGCGGTCTGGGCATTCTGGCCGGCGACTACCTCAAGGAGGCGTCGGACAAGAACGTTCCGATGGCGGCCGTGGGCCTGCTGTACCGTTACGGCTACTTCACGCAGCGGCTCTCGTCGCAGGGCGCGCAGGAGGCGACCTACGAAGCGCAGAACTTCTACAAGCTGCCGATCTCGCCCGTGCGCGACGAAGCCGGCAACTGGATGACGGTCACCATCGCCTTCCCCGGACGTACGCTCTGGGCACGCGTCTGGAAATGTCAGGTGGGACGCACGGACCTCTACCTACTCGACGCGGACTTCGAGGCCAACCTCGAAGAGGACCGGCAGATTACGCACCACCTCTACGGCGGCGACTGGGAGAACCGGCTCAAGCAGGAGATCCTGCTCGGCATCGGCGGTATCCGCGCGCTGCGCAAGCTGGGCATCAAACACGACGTATTCCACTGCAACGAGGGACACGCCGCATTCATCGGCATCGAGCGCATCCGCGATCTGGTGACCCACAAGAAGCTCTCCTTCTCGGAGGCGCTGGAGGTGATCCGCTCGTCGTCGCTCTTCACGACCCATACGCCGGTTCCCGCAGGCCACGACGCATTCCCCGAATCGATGATCCGCCAGTACATGTCGCACTATCCCGACGTGCTGGGAATCACGTGGGAACAGTATATCAACCTCGGCAAGACCAACCCCAACGACCCCAACGAGAAGTTCTCGATGTCGGTGCTGGCCTGCAACCTCTCGCAGGAGGTGAACGGCGTGTCGTGGCTCCACGGCGAGGTGTCGAAGGATATTCTGGGCAGCATGTGGCCGGGCTACTTCAAAAACGAGCTTCATATCGGGTACGTCACCAACGGCGTGCACTTCCCGACGTGGATCGCGACCAGCATGCGCCGCCTGTACGCCCGCTATTTCGCCGACGGATTCGAGGGGCACACCTACGACATCCCGGCATGGCAGAAGGTCCACCAGATTCCCGACGAAGAGCTGTGGAACGAGCGCATGTATCTCAAGAACAAGCTCGTAAAGCATATCCGCCGCCGCTACAGCGACCCCAATCAGGTGCGTCTCGACTCGCCGCGCCAGATGATTCAGATCATCGAGGGCATCAAGCCCGACGTGCTGACCATCGGTTTCGCCCGCCGCTTCGCCACCTACAAGCGCGCCTACCTGCTGTTCACCAACCTCGACCGGCTGTCGGCGATCGTCAACAACAAGGAGCGTCCCGTGCAGTTCATCTTCGCGGGCAAAGCGCACCCTAACGACAAGCCGGGTCAGGACCTCATCAAACGCATCGTCGAAGTGGCCGCCATGCCGCAGTTCGTAGGCAAGATCCTCTTCCTGCAGAATTACGACATGGAGCTGGCCCGCCGCATGGTGCAGGGCGTGGACGTATGGCTCAACACCCCGACCCGTCCGCTCGAAGCGTCGGGCACGTCGGGCGAGAAGTGCGTCATGAACGGCGTGCTCCAGTTCTCGGTACTCGACGGATGGTGGGTCGAAGGCTACAAGGAGGGCGCGGGATGGATGCTGCCCATGGAACGCACGTTCGCCGATCAGGGCTATCAGGACGAGCTTGACGCCGAGATGATTTACAACACCATCGAGGAGCAGATCGTGCCGAAATACTACGACCGCGGCAGCGACGGCATTCCTCACCAGTGGGTGGATTCGGTCAAAAAGTGCGTCGCCGACATCGCGTCGAACTTCACGACCAACCGCATGCTGGGGGATTACGAGGAGCGGTTCTACAACAAGCTCGCGGCCCGCAAGCGCGAAATCGTCGAAGGCGGCTACAAGCTGGCCCGCGAGATCGCGGCGTGGAAGCGCAAGGTTTCGGCCGCATGGGACAAGGTCCGCGTGATCGACGTCCAGCGCGTGAGGATCGACGACGAGGCGATCTTCGTCGGCGAGAAGTACCACTTCGAAGTGACGGTGGACATCGCCAACCTCCGGCCTGAGGATATCGGCGTCGAGATGGTCATCGCCCAGCAGATCGTCGTCGGCGGCAAGGTGAACGTAACCCGCACCATCGGGCTGAAACACACCAAAACCGACGGCAGCCGCGTGACCTATGCGCTGGATTACGTTCCCGGCGAGGCCGGCACGTTCGACGTGGCGCTGCGTCTCTATCCCTACAACCCCCACCTGCCGCACCGCATGGATTTTGCATTGGTAAAGTGGGCCTAGCAAATTTGGCGTGAATAATGTTAAAAAAGGTATTAATTTACTGTTATCGGGTATTATTTATCTGAAAATTTTAATATCTTTATAGGACGAACTGCATTTTTAAGAAAGATATGTCAGCACTTACTTTCGACAAAAGCGAATTGGGCAATCTGGAGTACTCCCTCCAGCGCGAAATGCTCTCGACGGACCGTATCGGCGGCTACATGAGTACGACGATCGTCTGCTGCAACACCCGCCGCTATCACGGACTGATGGTGGCCCCCATCGACGACAGCTGCCGGACCTACGTCCTGCTCTCGTCGCTCGACGAGACCGTGGTGCAGCACGACCAGACGTTCAATCTGGCGCTGCACCGTTTCAAGGGGGTATACGAGCCGCGCGGCCACAAGTATATCACCGATTTCGAGTATACGCCGACGCCGACGATCACCTACCGCGTGGGCGGCGTAATCCTCAAGAAGGAGATGCTCTGGATACACAAGCGGACGCAGCTGATGATCCGCTACACGCTCGTGGACGCCCACTCCGAAACCCGGCTGCGGCTGCGGCCGTTCCTCGCCTTCCGCGACAAGCATGCGCTGACGCACGCCAACATGGAGGCCGACGGACACTCCTACCCCGCCGTGAACGGCGTGAAGTGCCGTCTCTACAACTCGTTCCCGTGGCTCTATCTCCAGACGAGCAAACCCGGCACGGAGTTCGTGCCCGCGCCCGACTGGTATTACGGATTCGAATACCAGCAGGAGCTGGCCCGCGGATACGAGGGGTACGAAGACCTGCTCACGACGGGCTATTTCGAAGCGGAGCTCAAGAAGGGCGAGAGCATCATCTTCTCGGCGTCGCTCGACGAAATGGGCTCGACCAAAACCATCGAAGAGGTTTTCGCCGCATCCATCGCGCGGCGTACGCATAAGATCGACTTCATCAGCTGTCTCGAACACTCGGCGCGGCAGTTCCTGATCCGCCGTCCGGGCGACCGGACCGAAGTGGTGTCGGGATATCCGTGGCACGGGGTTTCGGGCCGCCAGACCTTCATCTCGCTGCCGGGCATCACGCTCGAACAGGGACACAAGGAGGACTGCATCGACGCGCTGGATACGCTGGTGCGGGAGATGCGCGACGGCATGTTCACCGGCAGCGCCTCGGCCGAAGTCGCGGCGGACGCCCCCCTCTGGTTTTTCTGGACCCTCCAGCAGCTCGAACGCGAAGTGGGGGCCAAGGAGATATGGGCGAGCTACGGCCCGGCCATGAAAGACATACTGGAGAGCTACCGGCAGGGAATCGGCGGCCGCGTGGCGCTGCACGACAACGGGCTGATATGGGCTTCATCGGAAGAGGTGCCCCTGACGTGGATGAATTCAACGATCGACGGACGCCCCGTAACCCCGCGCAACGGCTATCAGGTCGAAGTGAACGCCTTGTGGTACAACGCCGTATGCTATGCGCTCGAACTGGCCGGCAAATACGGGGACAAGACGGACAAGGCCTTCGTCAAGGCGTGGGCCTCGCTTCCGGCTCGCACACAGGAGTCGTTCATCGAACTGTTCCGCCTGCCGGAGGGCTATTTGGCCGACTTCGTGGACGGCAGCGGTCCCGACAAATCGACGCGCCCCAACATGATCGTCGCCTGCGGACTGAATTACAAGATGCTCGACGAGACGATGCAACTGGAGGTGATCCGCACGGTGCGCCAGCACCTGCTCACCCCGAAGGGACTGCGGACGCTGTCGCCCCAAAACCCGCTTTACAGGGGTTCGCAGGAGGGCATGCCCGCCGAACGCGACTTCGCCGCCAAAAACGGCTCGGTATGGCCGTGGCTGCTGCCCTTCTACATCAAGGCCTGCTTCGACATCGACGGCGACGCATTCCTGCCGCAGGCCGAGGAGGCGCTGGAAAACTTCGACGAGGACATCCAGCGTTACGGCATCGGCTCGATCTGCGAGTTGTACGACGCCGACCCGCCCTACGCTTCGCGCGGAGCCATTTCGCAGGCGTGGAGCGTCGGAGCCGCACTGGACATCCACCGCATGATCCGCGAGCGGAGCAAAGGGGATTCCCAAGCGCCCAAAGCCGCGAAGAAAAGCGGCAGAACGAACGGTCCGAAAGAGAAAAAGCCGGCGAAGACGAAGCCTGCGGCGAAAAGCGCCGGGAAGACGGTAAAGGCCGCCGCCAAAAGTCCGGCCGCGGCGAAGACCCCCAAGGCCGCGGCGAAAAAGGCGGCAGGAAAAGCCGCAAAGAAATAAAGGCAACAAAATGAAAAGAATTAAGATATGAGAGTTTTAATGTTCGGTTGGGAGTTCCCGCCCCACATCGCGGGCGGTCTTGGAACGGCGTGCTACGGCATGACGCGCGGTCTGGCGCGCAACGACGTAGACGTCACGTTCGTGGTTCCCCACGCTTACGGCGATGAAGATCAGCGTTTCACGCACGTAATGAACGCCAGCGACGTGGAGGCTCTCTATGGTTCGACCGGGAGCGGAGCCGACGACATTCTCGAAAAAATGTCGTTCATCCACATCGACTCGAACATGGTGCCCTACATCTCCCCCGAAGAGTACGAGGTCTACCACGAACGCTATGTAAAATCGGGTCAGCAGGTCTGGTCCACGACCGACGCATGGAAACAGCGTTACACCTTTTCGGGAAAGTACGGCGCCAACCTCATGGAGGAGGTGGCCCGTTACGCCGTGGTGGCCGCGCAGGTCGCCAAGGACCTCGAAGGGCAGTTCGACGTGATCCACGCCCACGACTGGCTCACCTACTACGCCGGCATCGCCGCCAAGCGCGTGTCGGGCAAACCGCTCGTCGTGCACATGCACGCCACGGAATACGACCGCAGCGGCGAGAACGTCAATACGCAGGTCTACGCCATCGAGCGTGCGGGCATGCACGCCGCGGACCGCGTGATCGCCGTTTCGAACCTTACCCGCAACATCGTCATCAACCGCTACGGCGTTCCGGCCGAAAAGGTCGTGACGGTGCACAACGCCGTGCGCTTCGCCGGCGGCCCCTGCAAAATGCCCGAACGCGGCGTGAAGGACAAGATCGTCACCTTCCTCGGACGCATCACCTACCAGAAAGGTCCCGACTACTTCGTCGAGGCTGCCGCCAAAGTGCTCAAGCGCGTACCCGACGTACGCTTCGTGATGGCCGGTTCGGGCGACATGATGAACCACGTCATCCGCCGCGTGGCGCGGCTGGGCATCGCCGACCGCTTCCACTTCACGGGGTTCCTGCGCGGCGAGGACGTACACAAGATGTTCCAGCTGTCGGACGTATACGTCATGCCGTCGGTCTCGGAACCTTTCGGCATCTCGCCCCTCGAAGCGATGCGCTCGAACGTGCCGGTGATCATCTCCAAACAGAGCGGCGTGGCCGAAGTGCTCGACTTCGCCGTGAAGGTCGATTACTGGGACGTGGACGCGCTGGCCGACGCCATCTACGGCCTCATCCAATACCCGGCCCTGTCGGGCATGTTCGCGTCGAAAGGACTCGAAGAGGTCACCAACCTCAAGTGGAACGACGCCGCGGCGAAGATCAAAGCCGTATACGAAGCGGTCATTGAAGAGAACAAAAAACAATAAAAATACAGATACCCTATGAAAACCGTCTGCTTATATTTTCAGGTACACCAGCCTTGGCGACTGAAGAAGTACCGCTTCTTCAACATGGGCAAGGACCACAACTACCTAGACGACCTCCTGAACCGCTCGATCATGCAGAAAGTCGCCCGGCAGTGTTACCTGCCCATGAACGCCCTGCTGCTGAAGTTGATCAAGGAGAACAAGGGTAAATTCCGCTGTTCGTTCTCGATCACGGGCATCGCCGTCGAGCAGTTCCGCGCCTTCGCGCCTGAGGTGCTCGACTCGTTCAAGGAGCTGGCCGCCACGGGATGCGTCGAGTTTCTGGCCGAAACCTACTCCCATTCGCTGGCGTCGCTGGCGTCGAAAGAGGATTTCACCGAACAGGTGAAGCTCCATACGGCCATGATCAAGAAGGAGTTCGGCGTGAAGCCCACCGCCTTCCGCAACACCGAGCTGATCTACTCCGACGAGATCGGCGCCATGGTCGCCGACATGGGCTTCCGCACGATGCTGGCCGAAGGCGCCAAGCACGTGCTGGGCTGGAAATCGCCTAACTACGTCTATGCCAACGCCATCAATCAGAAATTGCGCCTGCTGTTGCGCAACTACAAGCTCTCGGACGACATTGCGTTCCGTTTCTCGAACCGCAGCTGGGACGAATGGCCGCTGACGGCGGACAAATACGTCAAATGGCTCTCTTCGGACGAAACGCCGGGCGAGGTCATCAACCTCTTCATGGACTACGAGACGTTCGGGGAGCATCAGACGGCGGATACGGGAATCTTCGAATTCATGCGTGCGCTTCCCAAAGCGATCCTCGCCAAGAAGAACGATATGGAGTTCGCCACCGTAAGCGAGGCCGCCAAGAAGTACCAGCCGGTGTCCGTACTCCACTGTCCGCACGTAATGTCGTGGGCCGACGAGGAGCGCGACGTGACGGCGTGGCTCGGCAACGAGTTGCAGAACGAGGCTTTCTCGAAACTCTACGCCCAGAAAGAGAAGGTCGCCGCCCTGAAAAGCCCCGATTTCGACTATGTATGGAGTTTCATGCAGACCTCGGACCACTTCTACTACATGGCGACCAAATGGCTCTCGGACGGCGACGTACACTCCTACTTCAACCCGTACGACTCGGCATACGACGCCTTCATCAACTACATGAACGTCCTTTCGGACTTCATCATCGAGCTGGATCAAGCGGTGGCCGCCAAAGCCGCCAAGGCAAAATAAGGCTGAAACCGCCGCAACACGGGGGAGGAAGCGCCGGAGAGGCTTTGTCGGGGTGCGGCGTCTAATACGCCCGCGCACGAAACGCCCGCGAAATCCCGCCCGAAATCAGCACCGACGACGCGGCGCTGTCCGTATTGCAGAAAAACGGATTCAGGGGCCTTTCACGCCCTCCGGGGATACGATGAGGGACGCGGAAGGCTGGCGCATGAAACGCATCCCTACAGCCCCGCAAACACGCCCGTAAAGCCCGCATGGCTCTGCGGCGCGACGGAACGGCGGACCGAAAAAAACGCCCAAAATGCCGGAAAACGCCGGGGAACATGGGAAGAACATCCGGGAAATGCCGGAAATAGGCTCAAATCAAATCAAATCAGCCGCAGTATTGACTGCGGCTGATTTTTCATATAAGTCGGGACAAAGGCACCCGATCCGGCAACAGCCTATCGTATCCGGTCCGACGGATTGCAGCAACGGTCGGAACGATAAAAAAGCGGCAGACCGCGCCTCTTCGGTCTGCCGCAAGCAGGAATGTTACTTAAAAGTGGGAGTTGTTAACCAAAAAACTTTGGGATGTGCCGTTCCTGCTTTAGGGATTTGATTTCCCGCGCTCCCGGCACCGCCCCGAAGAACGGCGCCGGATTTCGCGGAAAAGGGGGATTCTTTATTAGTTGGCTTTCTGCTTAACTTTGATATCAAGATTGTGAACGCGGTCCGTGCCGTAATCATAGGATACGGTAACTTTCACCTTGACCGTCTTCTCGCCTACGAATTCGCTGTCGGCATTACCCTTGACCGTAATCGTACCGGTGGTTGCGAAATCGCCCGCAATCGTAATTCGGTCAACGAGAACCTCCGGATTCATCACCTCGTACTTGACAGCGACTCCGAGAACCGTATTCTCATCGGCAGCCGCAGCCTCGAACACGTTGTTGCCGTTGATATTCGCCAGCTGGAGGAGATCGCCCACAGTCAGGGAAGCATCGGCATCGCTCGCAGAAATCGTAGTAGCGGCACTCTTACGCAGGCTGATCGTCTTATCCTTGATCGGGTCGGGAATCTCGACATTAAGCTCCTGCTCGTCAAGAACATAAGAATCAAGCATCAGTTTTACGCTGAGCGCCATGTTCAGGCCCTTGTACTCAGTACCCCACGTCAGGGTCTTGGCGTCGGCGTCTACCGAAGCGCCTTCATACTCTTCAGCGTCTACCGAGAAGACAACCTTTCCGATTTCATTGCCCTTGGAATCTTTGGGTGCAACCCAAGTGTTGTCGAGGTTAAGTCCATCGGGCACATAAGCCGTCGTCGTAAGTTTTGCGTTCAGACGCACCGGATTCGCATAGTTGTCGCCCTGTACCAGCTCGCCTGCAAAGCCTTCGAAATTAACCGTAACGGCAACCGTTACATCGAGACCCCAGTCGGCAGTAAGTTTAGCCGTGAGTTCGTAGCTCTTCTCCTTTGCTCCGGTGCCGAGCTTGATAGCGATGTTCTTTGCATCGTCGGTCGCCTGCACGAGTTCGGTTCCATCTTCCGCTTCATCGGCAGTAGCCTCGAAGGTAGCGGCATAGATCGCATCTACGAACGTCTGCTTGTCGGCGAAGTACTTCGGAGCCCAATCCTTATTCCAGAGTTTCTCGGCATACGTCTCGATCACCGTGTATTCGCTCGTTCCCGCCAAGTAATCCACCGTTACGGTCTCCGGAGCCATCGTGATCTCAGGCATACCCTCGATAACGACGGGCAGAGTAATCGTAATATCGGTGTTCTCATAGTTGTAACGTGCTTTGACCGTGTAAGAACCGCTCGTCATTGCACTGTTGCCGGCTACGACAAGTTCCAGATGCTGCTCTGCACGATCGTCAGCAGGAGAGCTAGTAAGGATAATGTCAGCGACATCGAACGGCAGTTCGTCGGTCATTTCGGTCTCGCCGTCGAAGATCTGGATATCCTCGAAGGATCCAGCCTTCAGTGCGTTGTAAATCACGTGGCCGATCTGCGGCTTCGTGGGATCGGGATTCAGCAGGTAATCCACAGCCTCGTAATCGTCGCCAGCACTAACCGTTGCATAGTTCCACGTTACCGTCTGCGGCTCGGAAACGATGACGTCGGTGTTGTCCTTGATGATGGTGAACTGCGATTTGGCGTTCTTAACCACGCGGCAGGTGTATTCGCCCGATACGAGGTCGAACGAGAACGGTTCCGAGGTAATCACGTCGTCGATCAGAGCCGGAACACCCTTGCCCTTTTTGATCGCCGCCGTGGTTGCCGTAAGCGTATAGCTGTCCTTGTTATCTTCGGGATCTACCGTCGCTACGGCGGCGTCTTCAGGAACAACGGTCTTGAGAACGGGAACATCCTCGCCCCAGATTGCGGCAAGCTCCTGCGGTTTGCCGTCTTTCATGTAGTAAATCTTCACATCATGGAAGAACTCAACGACGGTTTCCTCGTCGTTATATTTCAGACCGCCATCGCCCTCGAATTCCGGGAACTGGGTATCGTCGTCAACTACCAGTTCGAGGTTTCCGTCCTCTTTCATACGACCGGCAACCAGATCGGCATTGATCGCGCCGCCTGCATTATACTGCGTACCGATAAAGGCACTGGTGAAATCGCTGCCCAAATCCTCGCCCGAAATGGCATCTTCGGGCGTAGCTCCGGCGACACCGGTGCCTGCGAGTTTCACATTCAGCGCAATGGCCAGCGTTTTGCCGTTTCCGTACTCGTACTGAGTCTTGGCGACAACGGTAAACTTACCGGTCACGACGTCCTGATCGATCACGTCTACAACCTCGAACGACGCAGCGCTGCGCGTCTTGATCTCCTCCGTTACGAACGATACGTTCTCCTTGGTCATCTTGACTGCCAGAGCCGCAGGCGAAACCATGAAAGTAGCTTCGATCGCGGCCTCGTTGCCGCCTTCGTCGCTGCCCAGATAGAACTTGTAGTCCTCACCTTCACCGTCAACCATCGCGATATAGGGAAGTCCCTCGATGGAAATGACATTGTTCGATACCTCTTCGAGCGAAGTCGGAACGTAAACCAGCGACTGGATGCGGCCGGCGAGGTCTGCGATAGCGCTCCAGAGATTGCGGAGCTGCGTGTCGTAATTGTCGAAACGATCCTTCAGATCGGCTTCTTTCAGGTAGATTGCGCTGCCGTCGGGGTTGAACAGTTTGCTGTTTACACCCTCCTCGATCATCGCCTCGATAGCCTCTTTCAGAGTTACGTTGGCATCGGTCAGCTCCTTGAGGATCGTATCGGTGATGGTCTTGCCCATTTCGGCTTTGACCGTCTCGTCATTCATGTACTCAGCCATGTACGAAGCGAAGTTGTCGCCGAGGACCTTCTTGATGGCATCGGTGACCGTAGCCGTCTCCGAAGATACGGAATTGGCGACAGCGGTAAGGATCTGGTTGATCTGAGTCGCCGACAGCTGATCGGCACCGGTGATGTAACCTTTACCCTCGACGAAATCCTTCATCTGCTGCTCGGTAACGTACTTGCCGTCGACCAGAGCCTGCTGGATGATCTTCTGCATTTCGGCCTGCAGTTTACCCATGGTCTCGTCCGAAGCGATCATCGTCTCGAAAATCTTCTTGACATCGTCGGCAGTCAGCTGATTCTTGGTAGCCTCTTCGATCAGTTTCTGAACGTCAGCCTTGGTCTGATATCCCTGAGCCTTAATAAGTTTCAACACCTCATCGCTAGTCAGCCAATCTTTCAGATCCGACTTCTTGGCATAGTCTGCCAGCCTTTTGTCAAGCTCTGTCTGGAGACCGCTGTTGGTAACGAAAGACGAGAAATCTATCCCGTTTAATTTGTCGGTAACAGCTTTGAGGGCTGAAGCGTCGGCCTTCAACTCGACTTGACCCTTCAAGTCGTTGATCTGACCCTTCAGGTC
>NZ_AENZ01000074.1:0-542 GCF_000183485.2 Alistipes sp. HGB5
TAATAAGTATTTCATAATTGTCAAATCTAATCATAAAAATACATATATTTTTTGACATCTATTTCTGAAAGAAAATTATATCGAAAAATTCTTAAATTTGATAATATATTGACTTGCCATTTTATCATCGATATATTTTATTCATCTTAAATAAAAACAGAAGACGAGTACAAGGTTCAGCACTTTGTAATCGTCTCAGCTGTTATATTGTTATAAAGAATATTATCTAATTTTATTACCCTTGATGCTTTTCAGTATAATTTGCCTATCGCGAAAATTTTCCGTATCTTGCAAAAGGTTATTTGAAACGCGGTATTTCAGCGCAACAGACTGAAAACAAACCGTTGCCTTTTCGTTACCTACTATCTTATACAAAAATGTAACGACCCGATGAATCAGGTCGTTACATCACTTTAATCCCACACCTTGCAAGGAGCGCCCCCATATGCCGCCCAAATACGCCCCGCAAACAGCTCTAGAGGCAGAGGCTTGCCTGTAAGAGCAACTCCGCCCCTTCCTCTGAAGGGTCGGCGAACGTTTTT
>NZ_AENZ01000073.1:0-16190 GCF_000183485.2 Alistipes sp. HGB5
TCTTATTGGAGATCATCGAAAAGAATGGAGCCCGGCATCAGACTACCGAAATTCCGAGCCGGGAGATTTCGAATGCCAAGGTGCTATAAAATGACTGGTTTATGAAAACACCGGGAGGGGGCTGTCCGAAATTTCGGACAGCCCCCTCCCTTCATTAACGAGTCGCGTCACCTCACCCCGACGGGTGATTTCTCGCCCAAACAGATTATCAGGCATTTCAATAACTTTTCGGCATGTATCCGGCAGATCGATTCCTCTTTGAATATATGTTGAAAAGCCTTATCGAACGCATCCCAGAGTATTAGGCTATCCCTTGTTTTAGAAGATTGTTATCGTCGCATCATGAAAGATATCAGTTTTATCAAGTTCCACAGGATCATGAAAGGGGCTGTGAAAAAGCCGACAATTACGGAAATGAGTAATTTAAGCACGTAATAGATCGCCCAAGCCGTCAAATCTCCCTGCACCAATCGCCAGCCGACGACAGAGTTCAAGAACTGCCAGCCGGAGACCACGGCCATCAGCGTATAACCGCTGGCAAATCTCCCGTCGGGAAATCCATTCCCTTCCATGAAATTCAATTTATATCCCAGGATGAACAGCCCGACATAAACAAGCAGATGAAAAACAATCGAGCCGACAGTCTGGCTTCTCAATTTTTCATGGCATGCGGCGCATACGGGTTTTGGCTGGTTTTGTACGCATTGTACACACAGTCCTTTTCCGCATTCCGTACATTGGGCGACTGCCGCTTCGGCAGGATGATTTGCACAATTCATAAATCAAGGTTAACGGTTTCGTATGCAAAAATAATTTTTTCTGCCTAAAAAATACGCTGGTGCAAAAGAAAAACCAGTGCAATATCATCCTTCGCCCTGATCCGAAAATTTGGGAAAACGACCGATATTTTTTATATTTGGAAGGATCGAATGCGCTTTTAATACATTCGGTCACAGATGTATAACATTCGGTCGTTTTATAACCTTTCGGATATGACAATCGAGAAACTGGACGGCACTTCGCCCCGCCTTTACACACTCGTCGCCCCGCTGGTCATGCGGCGCAGCGTGTTGCGTCAGAACAACAACTACCCGTTCTGGACCTCGCGTGCGCACACGTGGTTCGTCGCGTGGGAAGGCGAGACCGTCTTCGGATTCGTTCCCGTTGAGATCACCGACGGCGGAGTGGCCAAGATCAACAACTATTACGTTTCGGGCGACGACCCGCGGCTGCTGTCGCGCTTCCTGCGTGAAATCATCCAATACTACCACCGCGATTATACGATACGTTCCATGACGCTGCTCCGCCACGCCGAAGTGTTCCGCACCGAGGGATTCGTCCCCACGAAGGAGTGGACGCAGTACGTTACGATGCAGTACGGGAAAAAGCGGCAGCCATGAACGTCTACGAACGTACGCAGCAGCGGCTGAAAACCGTCTTCGACCTCTTCGACAACATCTACGTCTCCTTTTCCGGCGGCAAGGACAGCGGCGTGCTGCTCAACCTCTGCATCGACTACGTCCGGCGGCACGGACTGCGGCGGAGAATCGGGGTGTTCCACATGGATTACGAAATCCAGTACCGCGATACGCTCGACTACGTGGACCGCACGCTGGCCGCGAACGCCGACATCCTCGACGTCTACCGGGTCTGCGTGCCGTTCAAGGTCCAGACCTGCACCTCGATGTTCCGGCAGTACTGGCGGCCGTGGGAGGAATCGAAGCGGGACGTTTGGGTACGGGAGATGCCTGAGGGATGCCTTACGCATCAGGATTTCCCGTTCTTCACCGACGAAATGTGGGATTACGAGTTCCAGAACCGCTTCGCCGAATGGCTCCACGCACGCAGCGGTGCGACGCGCACGTGCTGTCTGATCGGCATCCGCACACAGGAGAGCTTCAACCGCTGGCGCACGATTTACAGCGACCGCAACCACCATCGGTTCGCCGGAAAACGGTGGATACGCCAGTGGGCCGGCGGCGGCATCTGCAACGCCTATCCGCTCTACGACTGGCTGACGACCGACATCTGGACGGCGAACGGTCGTTTCGGCTGGCCCTACAACCGGCTATACGACCTCTTCTACCGGGCCGGCGTGCCGCTCGACAGTCAGCGCGTGGCCAGTCCGTTCATCTCGCCGGCCATCGCCAGCCTGCACCTCTACAAGGCCGTCGATCCGGATACGTGGGGACGCATGGTCGGCCGGGTCGACGGGGCCAATTTCGCGGCGCTGTACGGCAGGACGGCGGCAGTCGGCTGGCAGTCGGCGCGCCTGCCGAAAGGAATGACGTGGGAGCGCTACATGCACTTCCTGCTCTCGACACTTCCGGAGCCGACGCGGCGCAACTATCTGGAAAAACTATCCGTAAGCATCCGCTTCTGGCGCGAAAAGGGCGGATGTCTCTCCGAGGAAACCATCGCCAAACTGCATAGGGCCGGCATCCGCATCGAAGTCGGCGACAAAAGCGGCTACCGCACCGACAAGCGTCCGGTGCGCATGGAGTATCTCGACGACATCGACCTTCCGGAATTCGGTCAGCTGCCCACGTTCAAACGCATCTGCATCTGTATTCTGAAAAACGACCACGCCTGCAAATACATGGGTTTTTCGCCCAACAAGAGCGAAACGCTGCGCCGCAGGAAAATCATGGAAAAATATGAATCGCTATTACGAACATCCGACCGAAAAGAGCTACCGAAGCCCTGTCTATAACGTCCGCGCCGTACCGGTTGAGAAGGTCGTGGCGAACAGCTACAACCCCAACGTCGTGGCACCGCCCGAAATGAAGCTGCTGGAACTGTCTATCTGGGAGGACGGCTATACGATGCCGTGCGTCTGCTATTACGACGCCGAAAGGGACTGTTACGAACTGGTGGACGGCTACCACCGCTATCTGGTGCTCAAAACCTCGAAGCGCATCTACGAACGCGAACGGGGGCTGCTGCCCGTCACCGTGATCGAAAAGGACCTTTCGAACCGCATGGCCTCGACCATCCGCCACAACCGGGCGCGGGGAACGCACAACGTCGAGCTGATGAGCGAGATCGTCGCCGAACTGACCCGCGCGCGGATGTCCGACCAGTGGATCATGCGTCATATCGGCATGGACCGCGACGAGTTGCTGCGATTGAAACAGATCACGGGCCTCGCCGAACTCTTCTCCGACAAGGAGTTCAGCCTCGGCGATGCCGACGAGGACACGGTCGAATTTGTGCTATAACTGCCCGCTTATTCCGGAATCGCGATCCGCTCCACAGGCTGATCCCGTTTCGGGTCCAGCGGATGGGACTGATAGGACGTTTTCCCGAAGTCGATCCATGCAATGATCCGGCCGTCGTAAGGGGCACCAGCGCCAGCGGACGGTATTCGCGCTGCCCAAGCTCACGATCTCCGATGACAAGGTACTTTTAGTGGAAATCACCGAGAAAAACGGAGCCCGGCATCAGACTACCGAAATAACGAGCCGCGTCACCTCACCACGACGGGAGATTTCTCTCCCAAACAGATTATCAGGTATTTCAATAACTTTTCGGCATTTATCCGGCAGGCCAGTTCCTCTTTGAGTATACATTTAAAAGCCGAGTCGAACGCATCCCAAAGCATCAAACTGAAGCGGTCGGCTTCGACAGGGCTCATGTACTTGGCCTCCATGGTCGGAAGCCACATCGAAAATTCGACGTTGACCGATTGCCGGAACAATTCCAGCAGTTCGTCGGATTCGTGGCGGTAGTCGAGAAACGTGTTTTCGCAAATCCCGAACTTAGGCCGGATGACCGTTTCATAGATTTTCGCATGGGTTCTGCGATGGTTATGCTTCTCGAAAAACCAGCGGTCGATCTTTTTGACGCTTACCACACGATAAAGGCGATATGGATTCTCGTTATCCTTTTCAAAACCGTTCATAAAATCCATCATTTTGAGATTAGGAAAATTTGTTCGTATTCAGACGATGCCGGAACGGCGATCCGTGCGCACGAGTCTTAGCGGGCCGGCTTTGCGGGCAGCCGGGCGAAAGCGGACGGTGCCATCAGAATGAAGACGAATCGGAGGCGGTCGATACGGAACCGACGGCGGTTCCGATGCCTTTATCGAAAAACGGGGAATCCGCAGGCAATCCGAAGCAATCCGGTGAAACAAATAAGTTTCACCGACAGCGGAGTTTTCGAATAAAAGTTGTAATTTGGAGCTTGTTTCTAAACTGTAAATCAGCCTTTCGCTTTCACATTCGGGTCGATTCATAGTGGCACATCTTTTGATTCGCAATGTCAAAAAATATGCGCGGTTCTCGACCGGTTGCTTCGTACCGTCCCAAAGGTTATGGCGAACCAGTCAAGACCGCGCATTACGATCTTGCCTGTTTATTCGCCATTGAGGTAAAAGTTGGGACTTACGAACGATAAACAGTTTACAACAGATAAATTGCTCTATTGTTATCCCGAATATAGTCATTTCTTCGTTATCATCCAAATTTTTTCCGGCGTTTTTGTGAGAAAATCGATTTCCAAAACGCGAAATCCGCTGCACTACGCAGTAAGTACCCGGCAAAACCGACCGCCGTAAATTCTTCGTTAAACGCGCATCGAGACGCACCTGTTATAATAAAAAATTGGAATGGTTCCACATGTTCTTGCAAGGGCCCGACGTTTCATCCATCTTTGCCGCACAAATTATAAAACAGCCCAAACGAATGACGGTGAAACAATGTAATTTCAAAGTCGGAGAGGTATATCTTTTCCATACCGACGATCCCCGATGTCCGGATGCGGAATCCCTATGGGGTCTTTACGACAGGCACGACGGGAACTCGATCTTTCTGGAGTCGTGGTCGACGGACCAGAAACATTTTTCGAAAGGCCGGCATCTACCTGAGCAATACCGGTTCTGCCGCCTCTCGACCCGCAGTGAATTACGTGATTACATGGTCAACAGCATTTACTCGGAAATAAAGGGCCTTTCCTGAAATGAGCAGGGACAATTATAATCCGTACCGGATAGTCGGCGCCAAAAAGATCGACGTATGGTTTTATGAAGAAGGCGATATGCGCAGAACGCACCGCATCGTCTACGAGCTGATCGTCCTGCCGCTGTACGGAGTCTGCGAGAACAGTTTTCTGGATTACAGGCACCACTCCGACGAACTGCTCGAACTCTTCATCCAGCCGCCCTATATCGAAGTTCCGCTGTGGCTGATGGTGATGACGGTCAAGAAAATGCCGGTTCACGAAGCCAACTGTTTCTTCGAGCTCCTACGGACGAAGATGGACCGCATATTCAGGAAAAGGTCCTACCCTCTGACGGCCGAGCAGCTCCTCAGACTGCTCGTCGATGCACTGGCAGAGTTCATATATTAGAAGAGTGACGCGACTCATTGCCGGAGGGGAGGCCGTTATCGGTCTCCTCTCTTTTTGTATGATGTCATGCAGCTTTGCGTTCAGAGTCCGAGCGTCTGCATTTCCGCGACCGGCTCTATAATTCCTTCGTCGTAAGGGTCTCCGTAGTTGAACTTCGGCCGCACGGGCCATGCTGTCATCTCCTTTTCGGGGTATACGGTCAGCAGGGCCGCGACGGCCTCCTCGGATGCGATGGACGGGTCGAGCCAGCGCTTCTCCTGCTCTTGGGTTAGTATCTTCGGCATCCGGAACGGATTGCCTCCGCCGTTATGGATCTTCCGCATCATGGCGTTCGCTTCGGTCGTTATCAGCACGAACGACAGCACTTTTTCTCCGGTCTGCGGATGCGTCCACTCGTCCCAGAGCCCGGCGATGGAGAATAATTCCTGATCCTTTAAAGTGGTATAGTAATACTGCGCCTTTCCGTTCGGCAGTCTGTGCGGCTCGTAGAATCCGGTTACGGGGATGATGCACCGGTTATGCTGCCACAGCATTCGCCACGGCCATTTCTCGAAAAGCGTCTCGGCCCGTGCGTTCTTGAACAGATTCTCCCGGTCGTAACGCTGAGCATCTCCGGGCTTCGCCGTCCGCGGAATCAGCCCCCACTGCATGACCTGAAGTTCCTCCGAGCCCGAAACGATAACGCAGTGCGGCTCGGCATAGGCGGGAATGACGTAGATCTCCTCGGCCAGCCGAACGTCGTAAACGCTCATCCTATGTTCGGATCCGGCGTCCTGACGGGCCCTTGCGTCCTGTTCCTGCTCGGCGAGTACCTGCCGGGCAGCTTCGATAATATCCAACTGCTTACCGTACCTTTTGGCTACGGCCGCTGCATTTGCTGACAGAGAGGTGAAAAAACACATAAACAAAAATTCTTTACAAAGTTAGATGGCAATATCTATCCGATCGCTCCATTTGGTCGTAGGACATTTCGAGAGCATCTCGCGCCGCAGCCGGGTATTATTCTGCCCGGTCAATTCCGCACCCAGCACCACGAGGCGGCTGTCGAGGTTCAGCGGTCCGTTGACCTCGTCCACCGCGGCCTGCAAATGCCGCAGCTGCCCGATGTCGGGCCTATGGTGAAACATGTTGAGCTGAAGCGCTTCGGCAGGAATAAGGTCCGACAACGTGACGGTAGCGCGTTTGAACAGGAACGGCCGTTCGCCGGGGGCGTAGGCCGGCCAGATCGCCCGGAGCAGCGTCATGGCATAAGGCACCATCTCGAACGTATTGTCCGTCGGTACGGGAAATTCGATTTGCAGTCCCCGGAAGGTCTGACGCTGGTTCTCGTTGAAAGGATTGGTTTCGATGCCGACATAGATGCGCCGGGCATAGGAATGCTGGTCACGGAGCTTATGGGCGGACGAACTTAAATAGCGCACAACGGCGGCTTTCACCTCGTTGAAGTCGGAGGTCATTTTCCCAAATGCCCGCGATGTGCATATCTCCTGCTTGTCGGGCGGCGCCAGTTCCAGACTGATACAGGGCGTCCCGTTCATCTCGCGCCAGAGGCGGTCGCCAACGACAGTCATGTTCCTGCGCACCCACTCGCGCGGCAGCACGGAGAAATCGTAGGCCGTGCGGACACCCATCGCCGTCAGGCGCTTCTCATGCCGCCGACCGATGCCCCACACATCGCCTATCGGGAGTTTTTTCAACGCCTCCACACGCTTCTCCTCCGTATCGATGATATAGAGCCCCCGCCGGGCGTCGTCCGTCTTGGCGAGCTTGTTGGCGGCCTTGGCCAGTACTTTGGTCGGGGCGATGCCCAGACAGATCGGGATGCCGATTCCGCGCCGGGTGGTGCGGATGATCTCGCGCCCCAGCTTCTCGAAATCGAAGCCTTCCATTCCCGTAAAGTCGAGGAAGGCCTCGTCGATGCTGTATATTTCGAGGTTGGGGACGAAGGAGGCCCAAATGCTGTGCATGCGGTTGCTCATGTCGCCGTAGAGCTCGTAGTTCGAGGAGAACGTAACGATGCCGTGTTCCCGGATGGTGTCTGCTATCTGAAACAGCGCGTCACCCATCCTGACGTATCGCTTCGCCGGCCGGTTCATGGCTATCGCACAGCCGTCGTTGTTCGAGGCCACGATAATGGGCTTTCCGTGCAGCCACGGCTGCATGGACTCCTCGCAGGAGCAGTAAAATGAATTCCCGTCGGCAAGGCCGACCATCTGGCGGGGATTCAGGGGCAACAGCTTCCGGCTCATCCTATACCTCCTTTCTTCGTCCTCAGCTGCCGGATGGAGTGGGTGACGATGCCCCATATCAACCGTTCGTTCTCGCCGGTAATCCGAATCGGAGCATAGTCCTTGTTGCCGGGCATCAGCCAGATCTCCCCGTCGTCGTGCACCTCGACGTATTTCATGGTGAAGCCTTCGGAGGTGACGCATACGGCAAGATCGCCCCACCGGGGTTCGAGCATCCGGTCCACGATCACCGAATCGCTGTCCTCGATGTCGTCTTCGATCAGAGAGATGCCCCGCACTTTCCCGAAGAAGGTGCTGATCGGGTTAGGAATCAGCTCTTCGTTCAGGTCGACGAGCCCCGCGACGGGAACGTCGCTCGCCGGAAAATACGAGGCTCGGATAGCCCGCCGCTCGAACAGCGCGGGTTGTTCCTTCTGCGGCAGGCGGTCGATAAGGCGTGTGCGCCGTCGCTTGAACCTCCGGACTTTGATGACGACCGTAACGACGCCCAGCACCCGCGCTTCGGTGTCGCCGTCGACAGGAAGCGTGTCGTCCGTTCCGCCGCCGAGAAGCCATAGCTCGCGCCCCCGTTTGCGGATATATTTCAGCACCCGTTCGCCGCAGACCTCGCAAAACGCCAGGTCCCCGGTGCGCGGTGCAAGCCGCGTGTCGAAAAGGATGCCGTCGCCCTGCTCCAGCTCCTCCTCGACCAGATAGTAATCCCGAACGCGGGCATAGTATGTCGCACCCGGACTCAGTATGAGGACTTCGTTCAGGTCGATGCGGTCGCCGATATAGTCCGCGGCCGGCGAAGGGAATCCTGCCGGAATGCCTTCGCTGACGTAGGGCAGCGATTTGACGGTCGTCGTTATAAGACCATATATATCGAAATGAATATTCATCGTGCATAATTAGGCGCAGGGGCATACGGAGTGTCGGCACGCAATGCAGTCGGGCATCGTGTCGTCGTTTCGACAAATAGTTAAGCGGGGCTTTGCCGGCTCCTGCCGACCGTGTAGTGTGAAATTGCGTCGTTTCCTCGGTACTCCCTGCGGAGTTCGTTCACAATACAAACGAAAATATCGTGCCTTTGTTGCATAAGCGCCAGTACCGGCATTCCGAAAGATATATAAAAGATCTAATCAAAAAAATGGGTATCAACCGCGAGTAATTTCCCGGATATTCCTTATATTTATAACTCTGCATATTTCATAGCGTCATGAAACTGAGTATAGAATATCTGCCGAACAATCGGATCGACGATGAAGAGCTGAAGCGAACACGAACTATTGCAACATAATATTTCCCAGTGTAATCTCGTGATACTATCGTTTGAGAAAATGAGACTACACGATAGATTGCATAATAACCACTCTATTGGTTCCTATTTTGATCCCAAACATTGACAATAGCCCGCATTTTTTCATTGTATTTCTGTGCTCAATTGTTAATATTTGCTACCTTTGTTCACAATATAACTTATAAGGGCTTATGGACGGCATGGAGGTTAATTTAAGTCGGGCGATTGATTTTTTTTATCCATCCTCTTCATCATTGGAGCTTGTGTATTTTGAAGCTATTGCCAACGCAATAGATGCAGGCGCCAATAATATCCAAATAAGCATTGCCGTTGATTCGTATTCCAAGCCGGAATCTCTTACAATAGTAATTTCTGACAACGGTGTTGGTTTTACTAACGATCGGTATCGTAAATTCACTAAATTACTTGAAACAGAGGAAGAAGATCACAAAGGACTCGGACGATTGGTCTTCCTCAAATATTTCAAAGAAGTTTATATCGAAAGCATATTTGAGAAACAAATTCGGAAGTTTACGTTCAAGAAGAACTTTGAGAAAAACAATTTCACTCTCTCTCCGGCTCCTGATGCCACTTATACGGGCAGCAGATTGGCATTTAGCGGGTACCTAAAGAAAAAATTATATTCTTATGATTTTCTTAAACCGGTATCTATTAGGCAGTCTATACTTTATCATTTTTACCCGCATCTGTTTTCCATTGTTAAAGCGGGTAAAGATTTGAAGATTGATTTAACGTTATCTACCAAAGAGCCTAATCCTGAGCAAGGATTTTATAACGATTGTCAAATACTGATAGCTAGTCAAAGTGTCGATTTAGAAAGCAGAAAATTTCCTGCAGAAAGCTTAGACCTTTTTGACACGATTGATATTTTTTACAAAATCAAACAAACCAATAAAGAATCGTCACTAGTAACCGCAATCTGCGTTGATGGGAGAACAATTCCTATTGATATTATGTCAAAAGAATCTACCCCCAAAGGATATGAAATAGTTTTTCTGTTGTATTCCAGTTTCTTTACAGGTAAAACAAATCCTTCTCGAGAAGCCCTGACACTTGATGAGCAAGAATTGAAAACTGTAAAAAATCTATTTAGGAAACATGCAACGATTATTCTGAATGAAAAAATCCCAAGCATTCAAGAGGAAAATAAACATATAACAGAAAGCCTAAATAATAATTATCCTCATTTGGCAGGTTATTTCGATGAACAATCAATTGGAATTATCGATCGCAATAAAGCGATTGAAACAGCCCAACGTAAGTTCTTTCAGGCACAAAAAGAGGTTTTGGATGCTCCAAACACAATTTCAACCGAACAATATGAAAAAGCTCTTAACGTTTCCTCTCGAACATTGATGGAGTATATTTTATATCGAAATGTAATCATCAAAAATCTAAAACAAATTGATAAGAAGAATCCGGAAGCGGATATTCACGATATAATTGTTCCTAGAAAAAAAGTTTGTGGGAAAGCAGGATTTATAAACGATCTATACACTAACAATGCGTGGTTGTTAGACGATAAATATATGTCTTATTCAACCATCCTCAGCGATTTGGAAATGAATAAGCTTATGCCATATCTTGCATTGGATGGAGAGAATGTTGATGATGAAAAAAGGCCTGATATTGCAATCGTCTTTTCTAATGATTTTCATAATCCAGTAGGCCAAGTAGAAGTACAGACTAAAACGGATGTTGTTATCGTTGAACTCAAAAAATTAGGATTGCCTTTGGCCAAAAGAGAAGAGGTCGTCAGTCAGCTAAAACAGCGCGCTCGAAAACTTGCAAAATATTATCCCGATAAAATTCAACGTATTTGGTTCTACGGAATCGTAGATATAGATGCAGAATTTCGCATAGCGTTAAAAGAAGAAAATTATACGGAATTATTTTCTGCAGGATCTTTATTCTACAAAGAGCATACGGTTATTTTAGACGAAGATAAGAATATTCGCATTCCATTTGGCTTATATGTATTATCCTTTGATGCCTTTTTGAAAGATGCAGAATCTCGAAATTCGACATTTCTCAATGTGTTGAAACAAGGGTTTTTAAAAGGTTGCAATATACCTAAAGCATCGAACGAACAAAAGTAACATACTTTCGGGACGCAGTGCGTCCCGTCTTCAAAAGCATTAAATATGAGCGCTATAACAACTCTATACGACGATATTCGAGCTATCATTATCAATACTCGTAACACTATATACAAGGCGGTAAATACCGGTATACTTGAGGCCAATTGGAAAATAGGCCGCCGAATAGTTGAAGAAGAACAAGCCGGAGCCAGTCGCGCAGAATACGGACAAAGGGTAATTAACGACCTTGCAGAGAAGTTGTCGGTAGAGTTCGGGCGAGGTTTCGACGCCCGTGAATTACGCCGTTATCGTCAGTTTTATTTGCTGTTCCCAAAATGGGACGCACTGCGTCCCGAATTGACATGGACCCATTACCGCACGTTAATCCGTGTTGAAAACGAACGCGCCCGACTTTACTACATGAATGAAGCTGCATTGCAGAACTGGAGTACGCGGGCATTGGATTCGCAAATTGAGCGACTGACCTACGAACGAATTCTCTCTTCGCAAAATCAACTTATAGTAAAAGAAGCCGAAGATGCGGCTTCGCGCCAAGCACAACTCACACCGGCCGACATCATCAAAGACCCGTATGTGCTCGACTTTCTCGGTCTTCCGAGTGGCGTGAACTTCTATGAAAAAGATTTGGAAAAAGCGCTTATCGACAACCTGCAACAATTCTTGTTGGAGTTGGGGCGCGGTTTTTCCTTTGTTTCACGTCAATACCGTTTCAAGACCGACAACGAAAACTACTATGTCGATCTTGTATTCTATAACTTCATCCTCAAATGCTTTGTGCTGATTGATCTGAAAGTCGGGAAACTGACTTATCAAGACATCGGACAAATGGATTTCTATACTCGCTATTTCGAGGAGAATATACGCACAGAAACCGATAATCCAACTATCGGTATCGTGCTTTGCACCGAGCGGGACAACACGATTGTCAAATACTCGGTAATGAACGACAGCAATCAATTGTTTGCCTCAAAATACAAACTTTATCTCCCGACAGAAGAGGAACTTATTAACGAGCTGGAAACAAGTCGGAAGCAGATAGAAAATAATGTCAAATAACGTCATCCCGGCGTCATACGCAAAGAACCTATCGGGATAAATAACTTGAAATAGCATGTGACAATGCGTCATAGAAAAATGTCTGCGGACTGACTTTTGAAAAATATAATTTCCAAGAACAATCCATAACAAGGCTATGACCATATAGAAGAGTTGGTTTTTAAGTCACAAATTGCAGTCCTCGCCGAACAATGCCAATTTGGAGTTTTCGGCAATTCGCATGCGTATGACGATTAACAGGGCGCAGTGTTTACTACGACCTTTAAGATCAAGCCTGCATTTTGGGACGTAGGCAGGAGTGCTATTGAGGATCCGAACCACATCCGGCACCTAAAGGCAATCTTCAATTGCATGTTGCCTTACACAACATCAATGAAGAGTTCAACAAAGCCTTGAATGCCTAGCTTCGCATGTTGAAAAATTACCGGTTACGAGATATGCGTCCAACCTCCGATTTCATAAAGAATAAAAATACGTAAAGAATTGAATCGGGACGAGGTAAAGACCAAATACATATTTAACGATTTCCTTACATTCATAGAATAATATATCTCTTTGCAGAGAAAGAATGATTGTCAATGCGAAAGAGGCAAAACTCGTCCCGGGAACAATTCGCAACGACATTGTAAGTATCCACCTATTGCTCCGACTACCTATCCGCCGTATAGTTCCAAATGTCGGAAAGGTCTTCGACCGCTTTGCGGGTAAACCGTATTTCATCCATTCGTCCACTTGGCTTTCAGGGTTTTCAGATGATCCTCCGGGTCGAATCCTTCGGCCACGCCGCTGTCGATTCCCTCGCGGATGGCAGCTTTCAACTCCGTCAGACGGCTTTCGTTCTCCTCCAAAAGCCGCAAGCCGGCCCGAATAACCTCGCTGGCATTGTTATAACGCCCCTGTGCGATTTTTGCCTTGATGAAATCCTCGAAATAAACACCGAGGGCTACCGATGTCGTTTTCATAGTTGTTCAGTCTTTACGCAAAATTACCAATATTTAATAATAAAAACAAAATCCCGACCGGATTTATTGTGTCCGGCCGGGATCGACAATTCGTATTCAACTTTTCAGGTATGGGTCATCCAGCCATGAAACGGCCCGTCGATAAAACAATGCGACCGATCCGGGCAGCCATGATAGACCAGTCCGCCGACAACGCCCAAACGCCCATCGGGATAACGCTCCTTGAAAAGGAACGAATAAGGTGCGAAGTCCTTGTAAAGTTCGATTTCGCACGGATGATGGGGATTTTGCTCCCGGCGTTCGAGCCGTTTCAGACACTCGTGGAGCGTCTTGTCGTCGATACTTTCGGCATATTGCACTACTTTATCGTAGTGCTCCTGACACATGATTTTCATAATAGTCCGGATTTTCGTTAGTCTATATCGCAGCCGATGAAGGTATGCTCGTTGATAAGCAGGTAGTAATAACCGTTACCGCATCCTCGGTACTCTTTCGAAAATCCTGCGGTCAGGTCCCCAACCCGGTGATAGCCATCGTCCTTATCGCAAGGCTCCACCCATAGCGAACCGTCGTAGCCGCGGAAATCAAACCGACCCGAATGGAACGGCGTGCGGTTTTTGACGGCCTCGCAGAAAGACCGGTAAGTCGTTTTGCCGCACCATTTGCGCACGGCTTCGAGCGTGATGATCTGCCCGTCGATACTGGTTCCGGTCGTGATGCCGTTTTTGTAGAGATCCTTGCTGTAATCGGCATGCTGGATTTTGCGGATAAACGGGCTTGTGAATCCTGCTTTGGCCGCTTCCCGCTGGAATTTGCGGATTAGACGGCGATTGATTTCCTCAGGGTCTTTGTCCGGAGCCGGTTTGAAAATCTTTTCAATGTTGTCCCAGTCGCCGAATCCGAAGCCATATCTTCGTCTGCCGATACCGATGATGCCGCAAATGTTTTGATCGCGGTTGTAAAACAGACGTCGGCGTCGACCTTGATACTGGATGTACAGAGAGTACGGGGTTTCTGGATTGCGTAAATATTGTTCTGCTTCGTGCATGGTAAATGGATATTATATTAATACATTGTATCGCGCAGCCTTGGATGCACAGGGACCTGAACACTGGCTCGCTCACAGAGGTCTATGATTCGGCAAGTCTGTGTGTCCACATCATCCAAATCGAGTGGCATACGGATGACAGGATCATTCTACACTGTAACTTTGCTTGTAGGGCATGACTCTTCGTAGATTAACTCTTCGAGCGTCATGTCCTGCGGTTGACTGATGTCGTCTTCCGGTCTGACGAAATAGCAGACCGCAGTATGCCGCCCGTGGTCCTTGACGAGTTTCACGGGTTGGAGCGTGTTGTAGATGCGCCGCTCTGTAACGGGAACGTCGAGCGCCTTCCACTCCGTCCGGGGCAGGGCGACCTGCTCGTCCCGGTAGCCCCAGACGATGACCGACTTCGGATTGGGAGCCGCGAATACCGTTCCTTCGCAATCGGAGAGAAACCGTCGGAACTCCTCCTCCGTCCGGAACGAAATACAGTCGCCGCGGTAAAGGTTACCATGCAGGTTCTCCGTATCTTTGTAAAGACTGATCTTGCGCCATTTCTCGGTGGAGAAATCACCGTAGAGCGGATCGCCTTCCCGGAATTCCCACAGCGGCACCTCGGCGCAGAACCGGACGACTCCGTTGCCGCAGGCGCCGCAATGTCCCCAAGCACAGAAATCCCCCGGCATAGCACCGGAAGGCTTCAGCTCTTGCGGCATCACGGCTGTAAAAGGCCCTCCGCTGACCGCGCAGCCGATACCGCCGGCTGTCGCCCACACGAAAGGCACGTAAGGGCACAGGCAGATCGAAGGCGTTCCGCCTTCACGGACAGCCTCGATCAGGGCGTTGCCGTGGAAGTCACCGTGGCGCGTGGTATAGCGCACCCGGTCGCCGACCTGCGGGACACGTGGGTTGCGGGTGCGTTCGATATGACGCACCAAAGCATTGGCGGCATCTACATCCGCCTGCGTCAGGTGGTGTTCATGGTCGTAAAGCGTATTCATCGACAGCAGCGTTTCGCAGCTGTACCGATCTTTGGTTTTATCTTGTTGCATATTGCTGATAATGAAAGCGCCGCGGCCTAAAGGTCGCGGCACAGGTTGAACAATCGTTTATATTCGGTTTTTGGATCAGGCGGCTTCGGCCGGAATCGCTCCCGGGGTTTCCGGCTCCTGTTCGCAGGCCAGCCGTTCGGAGATCATCCGCGCGGCACGGTTCACGTCCGTGAGGATGTCGAACAGGTAGGTCGGCTCTTTATGGAACTCCGCCAGCCAGTCCTTGATATAGGCGGCGCTCTCCTCACGAGGCGTCGTAGCGAAGCCCAGCATCGCACCGCACAAAGCCGCCGTAAGTTCGGCGACCAACTCTTCGCGGATGTAGTCGGCATCTCTGTAGCAAGCGCCAAAAGGACGGTTCAGACGCTCCGCATGCCCCGTACTGTGCGTGACCTCGTGAAGAAGCGTGGTCCAAAAGGCCGCACTCTCCGGAAACTGCCGTTTTTCGGGGCAGACGATCCGGTCGAGCGTCGGCGAATAGGACGCCCTGTTGCCGGATCTGAGCAGGATGGGACAGAGCCACGACTGCTCCGCCAGCATCCGATCGAGCACCTCGCATGTCAGACCGTCCGAGTAGTCTTTCGGCCCGGTCGGTGTCGTAAGCGAAGTGTAGCGCTCCGGCTGCTGTTCCGACATATCCGTCTGGTCGATGTTGAAGACCGGGTAATAGCGCATCACGGGCAGCACGTCGTATTGCCGCCGCTGCTCCTGCGGCAGGCGGTAGTATTCCGCCAGTTCGATCTTTTTGCGGGTCTCCTTATGGCGGATGTACAGTTTCCAGAAGAAGACCGGAAACGAACCGGAGCCTTTGAGGATGTTCAGACCCTCTTCCTTGGCTTGTTTGAAGGTCATAAAGAGCGGCGTACGATAGCCAGCGATCTCCGAGAGGAACAGCAGCATCAGGATATTCCCGCCCCGGTAGTGCGTGCCGCGCAGGTTACGCGGAAGACCGTGCGCAAGGTCGGCAATCCACGGCTTGCGCCACTCTCCGGTAAGCGTTTCCATTTTCTTTATCATCAACTCCGTCAGTTGCGGAGCGATCTTTTCAATCAGATTCTTATTCATTGTCAAA
>NZ_AENZ01000072.1:0-5008 GCF_000183485.2 Alistipes sp. HGB5
CTCGCCGGAGATTCGGGATTTGTAATGAAACAGGGGAGGGGTACTCCGTGCTATTCGTTGCGTGCGATCAGCGAACTGATGTTCTGAATCAGCATCGCTACGGCCACCGAGTTGAAGCCGCCTTCGGGAATGATGACGTCGGCGTATTTCTTCGAAGGTTCGACGAACTCCTCGTGCATCGGCTTCACGGTCGAGGTGTACTGCGTGATGACCGACTGCATCGTACGTCCGCGCTCGCAGACGTCGCGCAGGATGCGCCGCGCAAGGCGGATATCGGCATCCGTATCGACGTATACCTTGATGTCCATCAGATCGCGCAGCTCCTTGTTCTCGAAGATCAGGATGCCGTCCACGATGATTACCTTCGAAGGCTTTACGCTCACGGTCTCCGTCATGCGGTTGTGCTCGACGAACGAATAGACCGGATGTTCGATCGGAACGTTCTCCTTGAGCGCCTTGATGTGGTCCACCAGCATCTGGGTGTCGAATGCCTGCGGGTGGTCGTAGTTGAGCTTCGTGCGCTCCTCGTAAGTCAGTTCCGGATGCGCCTTGTAGTAGTAATCGTGGCAGAGCGTTACGACGTCGTCGCCCTCGAAAGCCTCCTGCAGACGCTTGACGAGGGTCGATTTTCCTGAGCCGGTTCCTCCGGCGACTCCGATAACGGTAACTTTCATAGTGTCGGCCAATTAGTGCGGTTATATAAAGAAAAGGATCGCACCTTTCGCAAGGGCAATCCTCTTCCTGATTTCGATTATGCGTCGATGTTCGCGTAATGTGCGTTCTTCTCGATGAACTCGCGGCGGGGCGGCACTTCGTCGCCCATCAGCATCGAGAAGATACGGTCCGCTTCGGCGGCGTTCTCGATATTGACCTGACGCAGAATGCGCGTGTCGGGGTTCATCGTCGTGTCCCACAGCTGATGGGCGTTCATCTCGCCGAGACCTTTGTAACGCTGGATGTGCACGCCCTTGCCGAATTCGGCCGAGATGGTATCGCGCTCCTTCTCGGTCCAGCAGTAGCGCTCCTGCTTGCCCTTTTTCACCAGATAGAGGGGCGGGGTGGCGATGTAGACGTGGCCGTTCTCGATCAGCTCCTTCATCTTGCGGAAGAAGAACGTCAGCATCAGCGTTGCGATGTGGCTTCCGTCGACATCGGCATCGGTCATGATGATGATCTTGTCGTAGCGGAGTTTCTCCAGATTGAGCGCCTTGCTGTCCTCTTCGGTGCCGATCGTCACGCCCAGCGCCGTGAACATGTTCTTGATCTCCTCGTTCTCCCACATGCGATGCTCCTGCGCCTTCTCGATGTTCAGGATCTTACCGCGCAGCGGCATGATGGCTTGGAAGTTGCGGTCGCGGCCCGATTTGGCCGTGCCGCCTGCTGAGTCACCCTCGACGAAGAAGATTTCGGCGATCGAACGGTCGCGGCTCGTACAGTCGGCCAGCTTGCCGGGAAGTCCCGCGCCCGAAAGCACGGTCTTGCGCTGTACCATTTCGCGGGCGTGGCGTGCCGCATGGCGCGCCGTGGCGGCCAGAATGACCTTCTGCACGATGGCCTTGGCATCCTTGGGATTCTCCTCCAGATAGTGGCCCAGCGCCGAGGACATCGCCTGATCGACGGCGGCCGAAACCTCGTCGTTGCCCAGCTTGGTCTTGGTCTGGCCCTCGAACTGCGGCTCCTGCACCTTCACCGAAACCACGGCCGTGAGACCCTCGCGGAAGTCGTCGCCGTTGATGTCGAACTTCAGCTTCGAGAGCATGCCCGAATCCTCGGCGTACTTCTTGAGCGTACGGGTCAGCGCACGGCGGAAGCCCGTCAGGTGCGTACCGCCCTCGATGGTGTTGATGTTATTTACATAGGAGTGTACGTTCTCCGAGAAGGAATCGTTGTACTGCATGGCCACCTCCACCGGAACGCCGTTCTTCTCGGTGTCGAGGTAGATGATCTGGTCGATGATCGGCGTGCCGCGCGTGGCGTCGAGATACTGCACGAACTCCTTGAGACCCTCTTCCGAATAGAAGTTGTCGTGGACGTATTCGCCGTTCTCGTCCTTGCTGCGCTTGTCCGTCAGGTTCAGGTGGATTCCCTTGTTCAGGAACGCCAGCTCGCGCAGACGGTTGGCCAGAATTTCGTATTTGTATTCGGTCGTGAGCGTGAAGATGCTGCCGTCGGGCTTGAAGGTGATGGTGGTGCCCCGGTCGGTGCACTCGCCGACGACCTCGACCTGCGAGGTGGGCGCGCCCTTGCTGTAGCTCTGGCGGTAAATCTTGCCGTCGCGGCTGTGAATCTCCGCGATGAGCAGGGTCGAAAGCGCGTTCACGCACGATACGCCCACGCCGTGCAGACCGCCCGAAACCTTGTAGCTGCCCTTGTCGAACTTGCCGCCGGCATGGAGCACGGTCAGCACCACTTCGAGCGCCGATTTGCCCTCCTTTTCGTGGTAGTCGGTCGGGATGCCGCGGCCGTTGTCGCGTACGGTGATGGAATTATCTTCGTTGATCGTTACGTCGATGTCGGTACAGTAGCCGGCCAGCGCCTCGTCGATCGAGTTGTCGACTACCTCATAGACCAGATGGTGCAGACCCTTCTCACCAATGTCGCCGATATACATGGCGGGGCGCTTGCGCACCGCTTCGAGGCCCTCAAGGACCTGAATATTCGACGCGGAATATTCTTCTTCTTGCTTTTTTACGTTTTCTAATTCGGTACTCATCTGTTGTCTTTAAAATATCGTACAAATATACGAAATATTTCCGGATAATCCAATAGCCCAAATCCCCAAGATCAGCCCAATTCCGCCTTGAGGTCCACTTCGCGGATTTTGCCCTGCGAGAAGAGGATGGCGCGGGCCGGATGGTTCTCTATGAGGGCGGTGTTGTGCGTGGACATCACCACGGCGCAGCCGCGGCAGGCGATCTCCTCGAAAAGCTGCATGATGCCCTCGGCCGTCACGGGGTCGAGGTTGCCGGTAGGCTCGTCGGCCAGCAGCACCTGCGGGTCGTTGAGCAGGGCGCGGGCGATCACCAGACGCTGCTGCTCCCCGCCCGAAAGCTCGAAGGGCATTTTGTAGCTTTTGGCCCCCAGATCGACCAGATTCAGCACCTGATCGATCCGCTCGCGGATTTCGCTCTCGTGTTTCCAGCCCGTGGCCTTCATCACGTAATAGAGGTTCATGAAGACGTTGCGGTCGGTCAGCAGCTGGTAATCCTGAAACACGATGCCGATTCTGCGGCGCAGGTAGGGGATGTCGCGCCGTTTGAGCCTTCGCAGGTCGAAGCCGGCCACGCGGCCTTCGCCCGTGAGCAGCTGCACTTCGGCGTACAGCGTTTTGAGCAGGGTGCTTTTCCCGCTCCCGACGCGGCCGAGCAGATAAACGAATTCGCCCGGCGCGACGCACAAATTCACATCGGACAGCACCATCTCGCCCCGTTGGAGCAATTTGGCTTCGGACGTGCTGCCGAACGGATTGTCCGCATGATAAATAGCCGCGTTTTTCAGTCTTACAACGTATTTTTCACTCATAGAGCCGCTCTCTGGAATTATTTTCCAAAGATAGTCAAAATATTCGTTCCGGAAAGTTCCCGAAGCGAAAAAAATACCTCCGGCGGGCCTCGGTCCGGTTTCGGAGAGGCGTTTGCGGATGTTTTTGTTTAATGAATCAGCCGTTTGTTTTCATAAAATAACCGCAATAATTTGCATATCCGCCCCGGCATGCCTACTTTTGTATAGAAGGGCCGAGACATTCCGGTCGGACAGGGACGCTAAAAATTATCGAATGAAAGAACACGAAATCCTGCAGGAGATCATGCGGGATGCCAGAATAGGTTGGTGGCAGGCCGACCGCAAACGTCGTATGTTCCACATATCGGAAGGACTCCGCGATCTGCTGGGGCTTTCGACGTGCGACGTGAGTTACGAAGAGTTTCGGGATATGATAAACCCGACCTACCGGGAGTATGCCTTCGCTTCGGTCGGGGTGCGCGGGGGAGATTTCGGAAACGAACACCTTTATCCGCTGCGGGGGCCTAAAGGCGAAATCTGGTGTTACCGGAAACTGCTGCGTGAGGAGACGGCCGAGGACGGCGGAATGCTGCTGACGGGATATTTCAGGGTGACCGATCCCCCGCAGGAGGCCAATTCGCCCGAAAAGCAGCAGATCAACGACCTGCTGTACCGGCTCAACAGCATTTCGCATACGCTGCTGTCGCTGCTGAAAACCAACGATCCGGATGTCGTCATCGACAAGATACTCACCGACGTGCAGACCATGTTCCACGGCGGCCGGGCCTATATCATCGAATTCGACCGCGAGCGCAGGACGCACGACTGCACATACGAGGTTACGGCCGAGAACGTCACGGCCGAGCAGGATTTGGTAAACAGCCTGTCGATGGACGAGGTGCCGTGGTGGACCCGGCGTATCGAGAACGGCAATCCCATCATCATCTCCTCGCTCGACGAACTGCCCGACGAAGCGTTCCGCGAAAAGGAGGTGCTCGCCATGCAGGACATCAAATCGCTGATCGCCGTACCGCTCGCCTCGCGCGACAAGGTGTGGGGATACGCCGGCATCGACATCGTGAACGAACCCCGGACGTGGAGCGGGGAGGATTACCAGTGGTTCGCGTCGCTGATGAACATTATCAGCCTTTGTATCGAACTCCAGCGCTCCGAACGGGAGGCGCAGTCCGAGCGGACCTATCTCGAAGGCCTTTACCGCCACATGCCGCTGGGTTACGCCCGGCTGCAGATGCTGCGCGACGACGCCGGCGAGCCGGTCGATTTCAGGATTCTGGATGCGAATTACGCCGCCGACAAGATTTCGGGCGTGTTCCGGGAGCAGTATATAGGCAAACGCGCCTCCGAGCTGGGGCTCGACACGCGCTTCTACATGCCGATTTTCCTGCAGGTGTTCGACAGCGGCGACTACATCGAACATGACAGTTTCGACGAGAAATCGAAACACTGGATACATTCGATTCTCTATACGACCCACGAGGACGAGGTG
>NZ_AENZ01000071.1:0-41545 GCF_000183485.2 Alistipes sp. HGB5
TCCTTCCGGCGAGAGCTTCGAGGACAAGGTTTCGACCCACGGGCAGCCGCTTACGGCCGCCGGTGCCGACTTCGCCGCTACGGTGAAGAATTTGGGCGGGGATCCGAACGATCCGTTCGCCGTTTTCTCCGAGAGTCGCGAAGCGTTCTCCGAGCGCCGCGAAGCGTTGCGCGCATGGGCCTCGCGTCAGGCCGAGGTCGAGAAGACGTGGCGCGCCGAACACGGCGATCTCGCCCGCAAACTGGATATGTTCCTTTCGGGGCGCGTGCCCGAAATCGACTACAAGTCGATCGAGGTGAAGGCCGGTGTGGCGACGCGCGCGGCATCGGCTGCCGTGCTGGGCGTCTTCGCCGAAAAGATCGAGAACATGATCGTGGCTTCTGCGGACCTTTCGAACTCGGACAAGACGGACGGCTTCCTCAAGAAGACCAAGGCCTTCACGAAGGGCGACTTCAGCGGTAAATTCTTTCAGGCGGGAGTCTCGGAGCTGACGATGGCCTGCGTGGCCAACGGCATGGCGCTGCACGGGGGTGTGATTCCTGCGTGCGGCACGTTCTTCGTCTTCTCGGACTACATGAAACCGGCAGTGCGTCTCTCGGCGCTGATGCGCCTGCATGTGATCTATATCTGGACGCACGACTCGTTCCGCGTTGGCGAGGACGGTCCTACGCATCAGCCGATCGAGCATGAAGCCCAGATCCGCCTGATGGAACACCTCCGAAACCACCACGACGAACGTTCGATGGTCGTGCTGCGCCCGGCCGACGGCGATGAAACCGTCATGGCGTGGAAGCTGGCCGTCGAGGAGCAGCGTCCCGTTGCGCTGGTGTTGTCGCGTCAGAACATCAAGAGCCTTCCGGCGCTGGGGGCAAGCCGCCGCGAGGAGGCCTCTCAGGTCGCCAAGGGCGGTTACGTGGTGCTTGATTCGGCCAAGCCCGAAGTTGTGATGGTCGCCACCGGCTCGGAGGTCTCGACGCTCGTGGAGGGTGCCAGCCTGCTTGCCGCCGAGGGTATCGCCGTACGTGTGGTGAACGTACCGAGCGAGGGTCTTTTCCGCGACCAGCCCCGTTCGTATCAGGAGAGCGTGCTTCCGGTGGGCGTGGTGCGCTACGGCCTGACGTCGGGACTTCCTGTGAACCTGATGGGTCTTGTGGGCGAGAAAGGTATGATCCACGGTCTGGATCACTTCGGCTATTCGGCTCCCTATACGGTTCTCGACGAGAAGTTCGGTTACAACGGCAAGACCGTAGCCGAAGAGGTCAAGAAGCTGCTCGGAAAGTAGTCGGGACGTTTGGACTCTTCGGCAACGGATATTAACTTGTCGAATGGAATAGTTAATGGCTGCCTGTTTATCAATATATCCTGAAGATCTGCCGAAAGGTTATAAGTTGTACCTAATCGCAATTAGTGGAGCCGCGTATCGCGTAAGTGATACGCGGCTTTTGTTAATTTAGAAATCGTATAGACGAGCAAATGTTTTTAACACACATGAAACTTCTGAATATGGAGCAAGAGATCAAAAAAGTTCTACAACTTTAGATATTTGGATAAACCTTATACTTCATTAGATAATAATCAGAATCAATTTGCAGCAATAAACTTACACTCAGATAGACAAATTGTTACATGCGTCTTTATATCGGGTCATCTTAAATAACCGAATCGCAATGTTTCCGCATGCAAACCTGCTTTTACGAATTTGCGCGCCATATTACAGTCCTTTGTGTTAATACGATTGTATGTCGGTATTGCATAAGTTAAATTATACGTAAATTCAATTACAATCCTTCTTATTTCGAGTTTCTGAATTTTCTGTATCGGCTGCGGGCGATTCGCTCGGCTTACTGCGCGACCTTGAAGATACTGTCGAGTTTCTCGCTCAACGCCGCCATATCCCGGCCGATCTTGTCATTGGTGATTTGGGCGTAGATTTGGGTCGTGGTGATCCGTTTATGTCCCAGCATTTTGCTGACCGTTTCCAAAGGTACGCCCTGTGCAAGCGTAACCGTCGTGGCAAAGGTATGCCGGGCCATGTGCATTGTCGGATTGAACGATAATCCTGCGAGTCTGGCAACATGCCGCAAGGACATGTTCATCGTCTTATAGTAGCGTTTGATCGGAAAGACCTTATTACCTTCCAGATGCAGATTTTTATAACGGTCATAGATTATTTCGGCTATAGGAAGGAGTTTAACACGGAACTGTGTACCCGTCTTTTGCCGCTTGTCGATGATCCAATGATTCCTGTTGTAGTCCGTATGGATGTCCGCATGGGTAAGTTTCACCACGTCTGCATGGCTCAGACCCGTAAAGGCGCAGAAAACGAAGACATCCCGGTTAATGCCCGTACGGTAGTTGGGAAGTTCGACGTCCATCACGGCCTGCAGTTCCGAAGCGGACAAATAGCGCCGTTCGGCGTATTTAGGCCTGACATGGAATCCTGCAAAAGGATCGACGAGAATCCACCCGTTCTTATACGCCGTATAGGTCATCAGACGCAGTTTCTTGACCCCGGCACTGATCGTTCCGGAAGCAAGACCTTTTACCGTGGAGAGGTAAACGACGAACTTTTCGATAAAATTCCGATTCAACTCTTTGAAAGGAATGTCCTTGACGTGGTATTCGTATTCGAGGAAAGCGGCAAGACGTCTGCGACGCAGACAGTAATCCTCGTAGGTGGAATAAGCGCGGTCTTTGCCCACACGCTTGCGGAACTCCGCAAGATATTCGTCGAAGGTCTGTAACAGCAGGCGGCAATCATCGCCCATACCGAGGAAGGCGTTGCGGACCTTTTCGGCCGTAACGTATGAGTCCCGGTCGCAGAGACGCTGGTACTGTTTGCCGATATTGGTCTTGATATTCTCCAGCTTCTCGTTGATGCGCTGCGATTCGAGACTTTTGCCAGAGGCTTTGTTGGCTTTGGCATCCCAGAGAGAGGAACGAACGGAGAGTTTGCAGCTGAACTGCGACATTGTACCGTTGATCGTAATACGACCCATGACGGGAACCTGACCGTGTTTTTCCGACTGCCTTTTTACGTAGAAAAGGACTTTGAAAGTGCTGCGTTGCATGATAACTTGAACTTTGTGGATGGGTTAAACGTTAAGTCAAGTTATTTGTTATGCGGAAATTCGATGCAACGAACTGAAAACGACTGCCTTAAATGCAAATCAAAGCATTTCGGGCAGGTAACGGATAAGTAACAAAACTCATCGTTAAACCTGCCCGATTTTGCAATTGTATCACTCCGAGTACATGTAGAAGAGAGAATTTAATAACTGTAAACAAAATATTTACTCTTTTCTGCACTTTCTCTTACCTACAAAACTCCGGCCTGTAAGGCCGGGGTTTTTTGTTCCAGCTCCCGGCGGGGCGGAGTTACCGGGTCGTCGGGTGTTGTTTGCGGCGAATTTAGGGGTTGAATTTCTGTTTGTCAGATGTAAACTATATTTTTTAGTTTAAAAACTATGTAAAATAGTTGCATGTGAATTTTTTTTAGTTACCTTTGCTGTCGGACACCGGGACTTACTCTTTTTCCCGGTCTTAAAAACAACCGACGCTATGGAAAAACTGACACGCAGGGAAGAGGAACTGATGCGCTGTTTCTGGGAACACGGCCCGCTGTTCGTGCGGGAACTGGTCGCGCTGGCCGCCGAGCCTAAACCCCATTTCAATACGCTCTCGACGATGGTCCGCGCCCTCGAAGCCAAGGGCTATGTCGGTCACAAGACCTTCGGAAGCACCTATCAGTATTATCCGGTGGTGACCGAAGAGGAGTTTTCCCGCCGCACGCTTGGCGGTGTCATCAGCAAGTATTTCGAGAATTCCTATCTTGGGGCGGTTTCCGCGCTGGTCGAGGAGGAGAAGATTTCGGTCGAGGACCTTCGAGAGCTGATCGACCGCATCGAAAATCAAAACCGCCGGTAGCCATGTACGCCCTGATGATCTACAGCCTGAAGGTCGGCGCCTGTCTGGCGGTGTTTTACCTCTTTTTCAAACTGCTGCTGAGCCGCGAGACCTTCCACCGCCTGAACCGTATCGTGGTGCTGGCGGCTATGGTGTTGTCGTTTATACTGCCGTTCTGTGTCATTACGATCTACCGTGAGCTGCCTGCCGCACCGGAGATGCCGGCTGCGGAGCAGCTCTTCGAGGCGTCAGCCGAACCGCAGCCCGAACCGTTTCCGTGGGATAAGGCCGCTGCCCTTGTTTTTCTGACCGGAGCGGGGGCGACGCTGCTCTGGACGTTCGGATCGGTTTTCGGCGTGATCCGCATGATCCGCCGGGGGCGTCGTGAACGGCTGGCCGACGGAACGGTGCTGGTGCGTATTGGCCGTTCGGTGACGCCTTTCAGCTGGTGTCGTTATATCGTGCTGTCAGAGAAGGATTTGGCCGAAAACGGCGACGCGATCGTCCTGCACGAAAAGGCCCATCTGCGTTTGCGCCATTCGGTCGATCTGCTGCTCACCGATCTCGCGGGCTGCCTCCAGTGGTTCAACCCCGCGATGTGGCTGCTTCGCCGCGAACTGCGGGCCATTCACGAATACGAAGCCGACGAGGCCGTCCTCGACAGCGGCGTCGATGCGAAACATTATCAACTATTATTAATAAGGAAAGCTGCCGGCGGGAGGTGGTACTCAGTCGCCAACAGCTTTAATCACAGTAAACTTAAAAACCGTATTACCATGATGTTACGTAAAAGATCGTCGCGGTGGGCCGTAGCCAGAGTGCTTTTCGTGCTGCCGCTTGCGGGACTCGCCCTCGGAGCGTTCGCCCGCACCGCCTATGTTTTTCCTGATGACAAAGGTAAAAAAGAAAATGTTACGATTCTCATTCGGAACGCAAAAATCGACCCTTCGGACGGAAAATCCGGCAATCCGCTGATTCTGGTGGACGGCCGCGAAGTGAAATCGATCGATTCGCTGTCGCCCGACCGGATCGCTTCGGTCTCGGTGCTCAAGGATTCCGCGTCGAAAGCTTCGTACGGCGAAAAGGGCCGGGACGGCGTGATTATCGTCACGACGAAGGAGGGCGGTGCCGACCCGCAGATGCAGACGTTCACGTACGGCGGCAACAGCAGTTCGACTGCCCTCGTGGTGCGCGGAGCCGGGACAGAGCCTGATTCCCTTGCGGGGAGAGTGCGTACGATGACCTACAGGATCGACGGCAGGCGCGACTCGCTCGGCGGAGACATGGTCTGGAAAATAAACGGGCGGGACGTCGATGCCGGCGACTTGGAAGAGTTGTCCGGAAACGTCCGGTCGATCCGCATTACCAAGGACGCTGCCGTGCAGGGGGAAGACTCCGCTGCTGCGGAGGGGATGATGCGCATTATGACCGGACAGACGATGCAGGCTGCGGACGCCGGCCTGAAAGCCGCCGAAGCGGGGATGCAGGCCGCCCGTGCCGGGCTGGATGCGGCACGCCGGTATATGTCGGCCGAGGAGTGGAAGCGGGCGCAGAAACAGCTCGAAATGGCGCAGAAGCAGCTGGACGAAGCCCGCGCGCAGGCAAAGTCGGAAATCTCCTTCTCCGAGGCGATCGCAGTCGATATGCAGGACTCCTCCGCCGATACTGCTGACGGCGGGGCGGTCGTCGCGGGTGCGGTCGGCGGGACGGCGTCGGAAACGCCGTCTTATTGGCGCGTTACGACCGGCGAAGGCACGACGCGCGTGGATCATTCGAAAACGGAGTCCGGCAAAACGGTCTTTACGGGCCGCGTCACGCTGCACAATCCTTCGGAGATACCGGATAACTACGTGATTTTCATTAACGGCGAGCAAGCGTCCAAAGCGGACGTGCTTCGGCTTGCACCCCAGAAAATCAAGCGTATGGAGGTGTTGCGGGGCAAGGAGGCCGCCAAGGAATACGGTGCCGGCAGCGAGGGCGTAATCAAGATTACGACGCGCAGATAGCCGCAGGTAACCGCAGACAGCCGGAGGGGGACGGATTGCCGGGTTGAGACGATAAAATCCGTTGCCGTCCGGTTGTATACGACGAAAACCAACCGCCATAAGCATAAAAAGTTCGCGCCCGGAACGGTTTTGCCGTTCCGGGTTTTTTCGGCGTGCGGGCAATGCAGGCCCGAAACTTGCGGAAATCGCCCGTGACAAGTTGTCCTTGCCTGCGTAAATTCCGGTTGGCGGCAGTCTCGGCGGGCGTCGGCGCGGTGAATTTTCAGCCCGGCCGCCGTCGGTTTTGCCGGGACGACGCCTTCCCTGCGGAGAACCGTTCCGGGCGAAACCGAAAAATTTGGTTCTGCGCCCGGCTTGCGCTATCTTTGCATGGGAAACACAAAACAGAAGCTATGAAACGCCTGCTATTTTTTCTTACAGTCGTAACGCTCGTCTCGTGCGGCCAGTCGTTCGAAAAACGTACGGCCAAATATGCCGAAGTGGGGGAGATGAGCGACAACCGCGCGGCCGTGCTCGATATCAACGAGGGCGTAGGCCGCTGGGGCTATGTCGATGGAACGGGGCGGCTGGCGATCGAATGCCGCTATGCCGACGCCCGCCGATTTGCCGACGGACTGGCCGCGGTGCAGGTCCCCGAAGGAGCTTGGGGATATATCGACACCGTGGGACGGCTCGTGATCGCTCCGCAGTTCGTGCTTGCCGAACCGTTTGAGGACGGCATGGCGTGGGTGCAGGCCGCGGGCGAGCTTTGGGGCCGCGTCGATAAGTCGGGGAAGATGGTTATTCCCTGCCTGTACTCCGAAATCGGCGAGCCGGACGAGCGGGGCTGGATGCGTGTGCTGCGCGACGGCAAGTGGGGCTATCTGCGCGAAAACGGCGAAGTGGTCGTGCCGTGCGACTACAACCTGATCGGCGAGCCTAACGCATACGGGCTGATTCCCGTGACGAGCGGCGGCAAGCACGGCTTCTTGGACGCCGACGGCCGCGAAGTGCTTCCCTGCTTCTTCACCTACATTTCCGATTTCAAGGACGGCTATGCCCGGACCAACTACGGAGGCAGCATGATGCTGCGCGACGAGCCTTACGGCGGGCAGTGGGGACTGATCGATACGCTGGGCCGCGAGACGATTCCGTGCCGGTACTACTACCTCGATACGCCGGGCGAAGGACTTGCGGCCTTTATGCTCGAACAGTTCGGCAATTTCGGCTATGTGGACGTAAAGGGCAATGTGGCGATTTCGCCCCGTTTCGCCGTGGCGAAGCCCTTTTCGGGCGGTGTCGCCGTGGTGAGCTACAACAATGTCAATTACGGACTGGTGGACCGCAACGGCAATGAAGTCAGCTCGTTCCGCTATAAACGCATCGGGGAGTTCCATGACGGTCTGGCGCCGTTCAATACCAACCTTTACGGCATGAATTTTCAGGGGATGGAGCCGCGCTGCGGGTATATCGACACCGAAGGGCGCGAAGTGCTCCCCGCCAAGTGGGACGATGCCGGCGAGTTCAGCGAGATGCGCGCCCCGGTGATGCGTTTCGGCGTAAATTCCGAGGATTTCTACGACGCCCGCTGGGGCTATATCGCCACGAACGGCCAGCTCGTCGTACCCTTCAAATACCACGAGGCATATCCTTTCAGCTGCGGTCTGGCCCGCGTTTTCGTCAAGGGGCTGGGGTACGGCTATATCAACCGCAAGGGCGAAGAGGTCGTTCCCTGCAAGTATCAGGAAGCCGAAGATTTCCACGACTTTACGGCGAAAGTGAAACAGTACGACCGGGTGATGACGATCGACGACAAGGGGCAGATCGTCGAAGGGCAATAAAAAAACGGAGGTCCGAGACCTCCGTTTTTTTGTTGGCTGTCCGGTCCGCCGACTTATTTGAATCCCACGATTTCGGGCCGTGTCGGACGGTAACGGTATTGTTCGATGCGGGTCTGGTTCGATACGCGGACATATTCGCTCTCGACCAGTCCGCGTTTGCCGAAGGCGAGTCCCAGACGTATCTGTATCGTGTTGAAAATCAGCCTTTCGTTCTTGATGCGCACGCCGAAGCCGAACGAAGTGAAGAAGTCGTTCTTGAAGATGTTGGGGGAATAGCCGATCAGTCCGAAGTCGGCGAATCCGAACAGGGCGATACGGAAGCCGAGGGGCTGGTAGGGGGTGAAAAATACGGTCTCCGTGTTGAGGATCATGCGGTTGGTGCCGGTGACATGCTCTTTGAGCGCCTGCAGTCCGTTTATGCGGGTCATGCGGATTATTTCGTCGCTGCCCGTGCCGCGGTTCCATCCCTGCGTATAGTTGAAGGCCAGAAACTGGCGGATGCGGCTGCGTTTGAACATGAAAAGGTTCGAGAACCACTTCAGGTCCACGTCCACCGCACTATGGCGCCACATGCCGGTTGCAAGGTCGATATAGCTGCCCAGCGTGAAACTCCCCATGACGTAGCCCACCGAGCGGAATCCGCCGGTCGTATAGGTCATGCCCAGATACATTTCGTCGTTGAATTCGCCCCACGAGTATCCGCCGACCAGCTCGGCCTTGTAACCCGTCGCAAGGTACTCCCTTGTGCCGAATCCGTAGATCATGTTGGCCGAATAGAACTTCTCGCGGTAGAGACCGGCCCCGAAGAGCATGGCGTCGTAGTCGTGCAGCGCGGGGTTGTGGTTGGGGGCTACCAGCGGCCGCCGGCTGAAACGGGCGTAGCTGTAGCGTCCCGTGAAATATATGCTCGAATTGATGGAGCGGATATAGCGCGACTTGCCGCCCCATGCGTCCAGATTGCGGACCTTGATGAGCAGCGAAGTGTCGAGGTCGATCATGTAGCGCTTCGACTTGACATCGCTGTACGTAAGGCCGATTTCATAGTCCGTCGGACGTATGAACTCCTTGCGCAGCCCCATGTTCAGCTCCGAGTTGTAGAAGTCGCGTCCGGCCGAAAAATCCGCCGTGTAGAAACTTCCCAGAACGTTGGGGATTTCGTATTCGACGATGTTGCCGCCGTATGAGAAGTCTTTGCGGCTGAAGTTGGTATTGAACTTCAGGGTGTTGCCCCAGCCGAAAATGTTGGCGTCCGACAGTCCGACCATCGTGCGGCCCTCGCCGTGGATGGCGCCGTCGACGCTGATCGTCCAGCTGTCACGGGTGCATATGACCATATTGACGCGTGTCGAATCCAGCGAATCGGGCATCAGGGTGATATCGACGTCGGAGATGTAGGGGCGCGAGCGGAGCAGCTGCTTGTTGCGCACGATCAGCTGCGGGTCGATCTTGTCGCCCGGCTTGAAGAGCAGGTCGCGGCGGATGACCCGGTCGCGCGTCAGCATGTGTATCTTGTTGCCCGTGCGTTCGAGCCAGTTGCCGTCGGAGTCGAAGGGATGCTGACGCTCGATGGTGATGTCGCCCACGGTTTTTCCCGCATAGGGTTCCAGCAGGCGGCTTTCGTCCACTACGCGGCCGCTGAATGTGGTGTCCAGCACGGGCTTTACGAAAAGCATTCTGTAGAGCATGCGCGGCACGGCGCGGCGGTTAGTCTTGGACTGGATGCTGTCATATAGCCTTTGATTGCGCTCGGAGGTGGCGGTGTTCAGGCTGTCGGGCTTGAATCCGTCGGGCGAGTTTATGTTGGGCGAAGTTATTTCGGGACCGCGCATGCCGGGACCGGCCGTTCGGGCGAAACAAACGCTCACTGCCGCGAGGACGGTTAGTACGAGTATGCAGATCCGGCGATACATGTCATCAAAGATAACGTAATTTTTCGGCAAAACGTATAAAAAAGCGGCTCCCCGAAACAGGAAAAGACGGCCGTGACGGTCGTCTTTTCCTCAATATACACTCTCTGCGGATGTTATCTCCGGGCATGTCCTGCGATTTTTCCGCCTTCCGGAATCGTACCGGGGCCGTGACGCCGCGTCGGAGTCCGTCTGCGCGCCCTTCCGGTTCTACCTGCGTCCCTCCTTGGCCTCGATACACTCGGTGGCGTGGGGCACTTTCATCAGGCGCTCCTTGGGAATGAGCTTGCCCGTGGTTTTACAGATGCCGTAAGTCTTATTCTCGATACGCACGAGCGCCATTTCCAGATTGCGTATGAACTTCATCTGGTGCGCCGCCAAGCGTCCGCTCTCCTCTTTCGAGAGAGTCGCTGCGCCCTCTTCGAGGACCTTGAACGTCGGCGAGGTATCTTCCGTGTCGTTGTCTGCCGTGTGGGTGATAGTGGCGCGCAGCAGCTCGTAGTCCGCACGCGCGTTCTCCAGCTTCTTCAGGATAAGCTGCTTGAACTCTTCGAGTTCGGCGTCGCTGTATCTCGTTCTTTCGTCTGCCATAGTCGTCTTCTCCTTAATTAGGTTTTATGTAAAATTAACTATTTTTTTCGTAAATACCAAATTTTACATCTCATTATACGATTCCGTCCGGACATACCCGCGCATCGTGCTCAGCATGAAACACTTGCCGTTCCAAATTCACCGAAAAAGGGATTCGGAGACGTTCCGGACGGGCTAAATCCGCGTTACGGCGATCCGTACCGGCTCGTCATCGACATCCGAATCGACGATCACTCCGCCCGCAGGTTGTGCCGCGGTCTTGACCTCGACGGCCAGCGTCTGCGATGCGATGTAACCGGCGTATTTGGTGACGGCGTCGGCCACAAGCTCCTTCTGCTCGATCTCGACCCGGATCTTGTCCGTCACTTCGAATCCCGAATCCTTGCGGATATTCTGGATGCGGTTTATCAACTCGCGTGCCACGCCTTCCGCGCGCAGCTCCTCCGTTACGGTGATGTCGAGCGCCACGGTCAGCTTGCCTTCCGACGCCACGAGCCAGCCCGGCATGTCCTCCGAGGTGATCTCGAAATCGGCGGGGGTTACGGCGATCTTCTCGGCGCCGAGGTCGAGAATCGTCTCCGGAGCGGCTTCGATTTCGGCGATCCGCTCCTGCGTGAACTCCGCGGTCATGGCGGCGATCTGCTTCATGTATTTGCCGTAGCGCGGTCCCAGCGTCTTGAAGTTGGGCTTGATGCGCTTGGTGATGATGCCCGCCGTGTTCTCGATCAGCTCGATCTCCTTGACGTTCACCTCGTTCATGATGAGCGTCTTCACGGCGGCGATATGCTGCGTCATTGCCGGGTCGAGCACCGGAATCAGTATTTTGGTCAGCGGCTGGCGCACCTTGATCGAGACTTTGCGGCGCAGGGCCAGCACCATCGACGATACGCGCTGGGCCAGCGACATCATCTCTTCCAGATCGGCGTCGATCAGCTTCCCGTCGGCCTTCGGGAAGGTCGAGAGGTGTACCGATTCGTCCGTATGGCGGCCGCTTACGGCGTTCAGGTCGCAGAAAATGCGGTCCGAGATGAACGGTGCGAACGGCGCCGCGAGCATCGAAACGGTCTCCAGACAGGTGTAAAGCGTCTGATAGGCCGCCAGTTTGTCCTCGTTCATGCCGCCGCCCCAGAAACGCTTGCGGTTGAGGCGTACGTACCAGTTGGAGAGGTTTTCGCCCACGAACTCCTGAATGGCGCGCGCCGCAGGCGTCGGGTCGTAATCTTCGAGCGAACGCGTCACGTCCCTGACCAGCGTGTTGAGCAGCGAGATGATCCAGCGGTCGATCTCCGGACGCTTCTCCACGGGAACCTCCGGCTCCCGGCCCGTAAATCCGTCCACGTTGGCGTAGAGGGCGAAGAACGAATAGGTATTGTAGAGCGTTCCGAAGAACTTGCGGCGCACTTCGTCCACGCCGTCCCTATCGAATTTGAGGTTGTCCCACGGCTGCGAGTTGGAGATCATGTACCAGCGCGTGGCGTCGGCTCCGTAGGTGGCCAGCACCTCGAACGGATCGACGCCGTTGCCCAGGCGCTTGGACATCTTGTTGCCGTTCTTGTCGAGCACAAGACCGTTCGAAATGATGTTCTTGAAAGCCACCGAGTCGAACAGCATCGAGGCGATGGCGTGCAGCGTGAAGAACCAGCCGCGCGTCTGGTCCACGCCTTCGGCGATGAAGTCGGCCGGATAGACCGTCTTGAAATGCTCGCCGCCGTTCTCGAACGGGTAGTGCAGCTGCGCATAGGGCATGGCTCCCGAATCGAACCACACGTCGATCAAGTCGCTTTCGCGCTTCATCGGCTCGCCCTTCGACGAGACCAGCACGATGCCGTCCACATAGGGGCGGTGCAGGTCGATATTTTTGGTCGAATAGTTCTCCGCCGACATGTCGCCGACCTTGAAATTTTTGTAGGGATTCTCCTTCATGAAGCCTGCGGCGACCGACTTTTCGATTTCGCCCGTCAGCTCTTCGATCGAGCCGATGCACTTCAGCTCCGAGTAGTCCTCCGTCGCCCATACCGGCAGCGGGGTTCCCCAGAAGCGCGAACGCGAAAGGTTCCAGTCCACCAATCCTTCGAGCCACTTGCCGAAACGGCCCGTGCCGGTCGATTCGGGCTTCCAGCGGATCGTCTTGTTCAGTTCGATCATCCGCTCGCGCAGGGCCGTGGTGCGGATGAACCACGAGTCGAGCGGGTAGTAGAGCACCGGTTTGTCCGTACGCCAGCAGTGGGGGTAGGAGTGGGTGTGCTTCTCGATCTTGAAGGCCTTGTTTTCGGCTTTGAGCATCACCGCGATGTCGATGTCGAGCGTCGTCTCGGCATCGCAGGCGATATTCGGATCGTATGCGTTTTTCACATAACGGCCCGCATACTCCCTGTATTTTGCGGCGTCGACATTATTTTTCACGAATTCGGGATCGAGCTCCTCCAGCAGAAAGAATTTGCCCTGCCTGTCTACCATCGGCTGATTTTTGCCGGCCTTGTCCACCATGAACAGCGGCGCAATGCCTGCGGCGCGGCCTACGCGGTCGTCGTCGGCACCGAACGTCGGCGCGATATGCACGATGCCCGTACCGTCCGAAGTGGTCACGTAGTCGCCGACGATCACGCGGAACGCGTCGCCCATCGGCTTTACCCACGGGATGAGCTGCTCGTAGCGGATGCCTTCCAGTTCGGGACCCTGCCAGCTTTCGCCCGTAATCTCATAGGTTCCCTCCATTTTCTTGGTGAAGTATGCGGGCACGAGCTCTTTGGCGAGGATGACCGTCTGCGGACGGTCGGTATAGGGGTTGCGGCATTTGACCTTGACGTATTCGATCGCGGGACCTACGGCCAGCGCCGTGTTCGAGGGCAGGGTCCACGGCGTGGTAGTCCAAGCCAAGAAATAGAGCGGTCCCTCGACGCCGGCGAAAAGCTTCTCGCTCTTCTGGTCGCGGATGACTTCGAACTGCGCCGTGCAGGTCGTGTCCTTGACGTCGCGGTAGCAGCCGGGCTGGTTCAGCTCGTGGGTCGAGAGACCCGTTCCCGCCGCCGGCGAGTAGGGCTGGATGGTGTAGCCCTTGTAGAGCAGCCCCTTGTCGAAGAGCTGCTTGAGGAGCCACCACAGCGTCTCGATGTATTTGTTGTCGTAGGTGATGTAGGGATCGTCCATGTTGACCCAGTAGCCCATCTTGCGGGTCAGGTCCTCCCACATGCCCGTAAACTCCATGACGGCTTCGCGGCAGGTGCGGTTGTATTCTTCGATGGTGATCTTTTTGCCGATGTCCTCCTTGGTGATGCCGAGCTTCTTCTCGACGCCCAGTTCGACCGGAAGTCCGTGCGTATCCCAGCCCGCCTTGCGGTGCACGAGGTAGCCCTGCTGCGTTTTGTAGCGGCAGAAAACGTCCTTGATCGTACGGGCCATGACGTGGTGGATGCCCGGCGTGCCGTTGGCCGACGGGGGGCCTTCGTAAAATACGAACGCGGGGTGTCCTTCGCGCGTGGTGATGCTTTTATGGAATGTATCGCGGGCGTCCCACTCGCCGAGCACGTCGGCGGCCGTCTGCGCCAGATCGAGACCTTTATACTCTTTGAACTTCATGGTGTATGTGTTTTGTTTTCGTTCGGATCCTGCACCCGGAGCAAAGCCGGAACTGCCGGAAACGTCATTCGTTTTCCGACAACTCGCAAAGATATAAAAAAGATTTGAAAATCTGCAAAATTCCGCCGATTAGGCCGCCGCCGCAAAAACGGCGTGGGCTTATTCCGCGATCGGCATTTCGACCCGGAAGCAGGAACCTTCGCCGACGGCGGAATCGACGCCGATTTGTGCGCCCATCTGCTCCGCGATGCTCTTGCAGATCGAAAGTCCGAGTCCGGTGCCCTGCGTGAAGGTGTCCACCTTGTAAAACCGTTCGAAGATTTTGTCCAGCTCTTCGGCCGGAATGCCGATGCCCGTGTCGCGGACATAGAGACTCAGCCGGTCCCGTTTGCGTTCGAATCCCACCGTGACGAATCCTTTTGGTGTGAATTTCAGTGCGTTGCGGATGAAGTTGGCCAATATCTGCATCAGCCCCTGCCTGTATTGGCAGACGGTGCAGGAGGGCAGTCCCTTTTCGACGTCCAGCACGACTTCCTCCGGAGTCTGCAGGCGGAACGTTTCGACGGCTTCGCGGCAGAGCGTCCGCAGGTCGAACCGGGTCCTGACCAGATCGGCATGCCCCGATTCGATGCGCGAGAGGTCCAGTACGTCGGATATGATCTGCAGCAGCAGTCCGTTGTTGAGCGACACGATGTCGTTGTACTCTTTGCGCACTTCGGGGTCCTCCTCGGTGGTCAGCAGCTGCGAAAAGCCTACGATGGCGTTGAGCGGCGTGCGGATTTCGTGGCTCATGTTGGCGAGGAACGCCGTCTTGAGCTTGTTGGACTCCTCGGCCCGCTCCTTGGCGGCGATCAGCTCCTGCTCGGTCTGTTTGAGCGCCGTGATGTCGTAATTGATTCCCAGCATGTCGATCACCTGCTCCTGCGGCCGGTATTCGCGGCAGATGAGGTGGCTTTTGATCCATGTCGTCCGGCCGTCGTCGTGCAGGACGCGGCAGGAGACCGATGCCGACTGTATCTCCCCGGACTCGAACTGCGCCAGCCGGTTCAGCAGCACCGTGCGGTCGTCGGGGTGGATATGACGGTATTTGCCGATGACGTCGCCGATGGCGGCCGTGTCGGCTTCGCCGTAGTTGCGCAGCCAGACGCTCTGCGCATAACCCTCTTTGTTGCAGAGGTTGTAGTTGATGTATCCCACCTGCGCGTATTCGGAGATAAGGCGGAACAGCGCTTCGAATTCCGTGAGCCGGTCCTGCGTCTGGCGGAGTTCCGTGTTGTCGATGTTGATGAGCAGGTAGTGGGTGATTTCGCCCGTGTCGTTGTAGAGACACCGGATGCGGGCCGTCCAGTCGATGTAGCCGCTCCGGCTGGTGTCGTAATAGCTTCGGGCTTTCGAAAAATCGTAGCGTGTGGTGAAGTCCGTACCCCGGCCTTCGCGGATGCAGTCCTTGATCTCGGCCGAGAAGTTGGGGTTGTCGAAAATGCTGAGTCCCCGGATGCCTGCCGGATCGGTTACGCCGAACATTTCCAGATCGCGGGCGTTGATGTCCACCAGATGCCCTGTGCGGTCGTATATCTCGATGCCGATCGGGGCGTTCTGAATGACGTTGCGCAGCAGTTTCTCCTTTTCGTCGAGCGCCTGATGCGCCGTGACGACGTCCGTGATGTCGAGGATCAGGATCACGATCTCCGTCGCGTCGTTGGGGGTGTTGTAGAGGAAGCTGCGGCAGTAGCGGCCGGTTTTGGAGGCATGCCACTGGTCCATCTTGTAATCCCCCAGCCTGATGGCCGCCAGCTCGTCGATGTGCCGGTCTACGGGGATGTCTATTTCGCGGGCGGTCTTGTCGAGGTAATCAGCGGCGTCTACGCCCAGAATCTGCTGCGCCGTCTGGTTGACCGAGAGGAAAAGGTAGTCGGTCGCCTGGCCGTCGTCGTCGTAGAGCAGCCGGATGCGGAAGTAGCCGATCGGCAGGTGGTCGAGCAGCTCGTCCATGTGTTTGTTCTCCTTCAGCACCGCGTAATAGTTGCTTTCGAGCGTGAGGACGTCCGCCTCTTTCCGGCCGGCGACCGGAACGCGCTGGAGGTAGCCGAAGAGTTTGATGCCCTGCTGCGGGTCCGATTGTTTGCGGACGAGCTGCGTATGGATCCATATTTCGCCTTCCGGCAGTACGACGGGGAACGTTTCGTCGAAATGGTTTCCGACCTTGAGCGACAGGAATTCGTTGTGTATCCGTGTCCGGTAATCTTCGCGCGTCAGCGGCATCAGTTCCCCGACTGCGGCCCGGTTGCTGCCGAGTCCCAGCAGATCGACGATGTAGTCGGAGAAGAACAGTTCGCCCGTGCGGAAATCCGCCTTCCACCACCCCATTTGGGCCGCGTCGAGCAGCTGCATCAACGATTGAAGATCGGGAGCGCCGGAGGTAAACATAACGGAGTCGCAGTTAAGTGTGTGAAATCGTGCGGGTTACGCGGGTCGGATTGCCGGCGGCAACCGAATCCGCGGGAATGTCGCGCGTAACTACCGAACCCGCTCCAATTATCGCGCCGTTGCCGATCCGGACGCCCGGACAGACGATGACGCCGCCGCCCAGCCAGCAGTTGTCGCCGATGGTGATCGGTTTGCCGGCTTCGCGGCCTGTCGCACGCAGGTCGGGGTCCAGCGGGTGGTGCGGGGTGAGCAGCTGTACCTTGGGGCCTATCAGCGTATTGCGTCCGATACGGATCGGAGCCAGATCGAGGAAGACGCAGTCGAAATTGACGAAAGAGCCTTCGCCGATATGGATGTTGTAGCCGTAATCGCAGTAAAAGGGCGCGCGGATGAATCCGGCTGCATTGGGACAGAGCTCGCGCAGAGCGGCGCGGTATGCTGCGTCGTGGCCGGGACATTCGACGTTGAGCCGGTGCATCAGCAGCGTGGCGCGGTCGCGGTCGGCCGTCAGCTCCTCGTCGCGCGGGTCGAACCATTCGCCCGCCAGCATCTTCTCTTTCTCGCTTTTCATACGAGCGGGATATTTTATTCGAACGACTGCAGTTCGATCAGTTTGGCGTAGATTCCTCCGCGGGCCATCAGTTCGGCGTGCGTGCCCTGTTCGGCGATGCGTCCGTGATCGACGACGATGATCTTGTCGGCGTTGTGGATCGTGCTCAGACGGTGTGCGATGACTACCGAAGTACGGCCCTCCAGCAACTTGTTGAGGGCGTCCTGCACGAGTTTTTCGCTCTCGGTGTCGAGGGCCGAAGTCGCCTCGTCGAGAATCAGGATGTCGGGGTTTTTCAATACGGCGCGGGCGATGGAGAGACGCTGCCGCTGGCCGCCCGAAAGTTTCACGCCGCGGTCGCCGATATTGGTCCGATAGCCTTCGGGCGCTTCGGTGATGAAGCAGTCGGCATTGGCGATTCGGGCCGCTTCGACGATCTCCTCGTGCGAAGCTCCGGCCTTGCCCATGGCGATGTTGCCTTCGATGGTGTCGTTGAAAAGCACGGTGTCCTGCGATACGACGCTCATGTGTGCGCGCAGGCTCTCCTGCGTGTAGTCGCGGATCGAAACGCCGTCGATGAGGATGTCGCCCGCCGTAACGTCGTAGAAACGCGGAACAAGCTCGCTGAGCGTCGATTTGCCGCCTCCCGACGGTCCCACGAGCGCCACGGTCTCCCCGCGTTTGATGTCGAACGAAATGCCGTCGATCACCTCGCGGCTGCCGTCGTAGGAGAAGTGTATGTCGCGGAATTCGATCTTGTCTTTCAGGCCGTTCAGCTCCAGCGCGCCGGGCTTGTCCTGAATTTCGCTCTGGGCGTCGATGATCGAGAAGATGCGCTCTCCGGCCGCGATGCCCTGATTGATGTTGGCGAACTGGTCGATGAAGGTGCGCACGGGGCGCGTGATCTGCGAGAACATGGCGACGAAGGCGATGAAGCCTTCGGGGCTGAGCGACCCCTTGAATACGAGCGAACCGCCGAATACGAGGATGACGCCCACGGCCGAGATGCCGAGGAATTCGCTCATCGGCGAAGCCAGCTGCTGGCGGCGCGCCATCGAGAGGGTCAGCCGGGCCAGATCGGCGTTCAGGTCGTAGAACTTCTGCTTGATATAATCCACGGCGTTGTAGCTCTTGATGACCTTGATGCCCGAAAGGGACTCGTCGAGCGTCGATACCAGCTCGCCCATGCGCTGCTGGCTCGTGCGGGCCGGGTGGCGCAGGCGTTTGACGATGCTGCCGATGATGAGGGCCACCACGGGCAGAAACAGCACCGAGAAGAGGGCCAGCTCCCACGATATGGCGACCATCATCACCGTGTAGCCGATGATGAGGAACGGCTCGCGGAAAGCCACCTGCAGGGTGTTGGTGATGCAGAACTGCACCACGCCGACGTCGGAGGTGATTTTCGAAATGATGTCGCCCTTGCGCTGGTCGCTGAAAAAGCCGACGTGCATGTCCACCACCTTCGAGAACATCTCGTTGCGCATGCGCTGCAGGGTGCGGGTGCGCATGTTCTCCACCGTCCAAGAGCCCAGATAGCGGAACAGGTTGCTCAGCAGGCTCACGAAAATGGTCACCACGGCGAGCATGAGCAGTACGTTTTCGGGGTTGTATTCGTTGAACAGATGCGAGTAGGTGTAGTTGAACAAGGCTGTCAGGTATTCCTGATTGAAGGCCAGCGGGGGAAGTTTCTCCACATATACGAACGTGTAGTCGGCGTCGAACATCGTCTTGAGGATCGGCATGATCAGCAGGAACGTGAGCGAGTTGAACAGCGCGTAGAGCAGCGAGTAGAAGAAATAGGGAATTGCGTATTTCTGGATGGGTCGGGCGAAACCCAAGAGCCTCATGTATATTTTAAGCATTACGGGCGGATTATTTGCAGGTTATGTGATAATCGGGACAAAGATAGGAATAATAATGATAAAATCGGACCCTGCGGGTCAAAAGTGCGAAGTTTAGGAGAAATAAGGGCCGAAAAAGGAAAAGAGGCGGGCGTTGCCGCTCACCTCCCTTCCGGTTCATAACCAGTGTCTTCCGATAAATGCGCCTTGTCGTTGGCGGCGGCCACGGCCAGTTGGTCGCAGCGGTTGTTCTCGACCGTATCGGCATGCCCCTTGACCCATACGAACCGCACATTGTGGCGCCGGTATATGCGCAGGAAACGCATCCACAGGTCGGGATTCTTCTTGCCGGCGAACCGTTTCTTCTCCCAGCCGAACACCCAGCCTTTCGTCACGGCGTCCACGACGTATTTCGAGTCGGAATAGACCGTGACGTCCGACCCCTCGAACTTGAGCGCTTCGAGCGCCGCGCAGACGGCCGTCAGCTCCATGCGGTTGTTGGTCGTCAGGCGGAATCCCTGCGAAAGCTCCTTGCGGTGAGGGCCCGAAAGCAGCACCGCGCCGTAACCGCCCGGCCCGGGATTCCCCAAGGCCGAGCCGTCGGTGTATATGGTGATTTGTGCCACGCCGGATTATTTCAGCGCCGCCAGCTGCTCCCTGATGGCCGCGATTTTCGCTTCTGCGTCCGCCTGCTTGGCGCGCTCGTTCATGACCACCTTTTCAGGCGCCGACTGCACGAAGCGCTCGTTCGAGAGCTTCTTCATGACGCTTGCGAGGAATCCCTCGTAGTAGGCGAGACTCTCCGTCAGTTTCCCGATTTCGGCTTCGACGTCGATCTTGCCCGCCATCGGCATGAAATACTGGGTAGTCTTGACGATGAACGCCGCTGCCGCGGGGTCTTTCTCCGTCACGGTTTCGACGGCCGTCAGGTTGGCCATCTTCCGCATCACGGGAGCGTATTCGGCGGGGTAGTTCTCGTCGGCGATCACCTTGAGCGTCAGCGCTTCCTTCTGCGGCAGGTTCTTCTGGTTGCGTATGTTGCGCACCGAGGAGATCGCCTCCTTGGCCAGTTCGAACCGGGCCAGCAGGCGCTCGTCGGCTTCGACCGGCTGCGGCATGGGGGCCGTGCAGATCGACTCGCCCTCTTTGCGGGGCGCGAGGTCCTGCCAGATCTCCTCCGTCACGAACGGCATGAAGGGGTGCAGCACGCGCATCAATTCGTCGAAGAATCCGCACGTCGCGGCGAACGTCTCCGCATCGACGGGCTGTCCGTAGGCGGGTTTCACCATTTCGAGGTAGAGACCGCTGAAGTCGTCCCAGAAGAGCTTGTAGGCCGTCATGAACGCCTCCGAAATGCGGTACGACCTGAAGTCCTCGTCGATCTGGCGCAGTGCGCGGCCCAGCGTCTGGCGGAACCATTCGACCGCCAGCCGGTTGTTGTCGTCCTGCGCGGCCTTGTCGTCCGCCGACCAGCCGTTCACCAGCCTGTAGGCGTTCCATATCTTGTTGCCGAAGTTGCGGCCCTGCTCGCAGAGCGCTTCGTCGAACATCACGTCGTTGCCGGCCGACGACGAAATCAGCATCGCCATGCGCATGCCGTCGGCGCCGTATTTGGCGATCAGGTCCAGCGGATCGGGCGAGTTGCCCAGCTGCTTGGACATCTTGCGGCCGATCTTGTCGCGGACGATGCCCGTGAAGTATACGTTGCCGAAAGGCTTTTCGCCGCGGTATTCGTAACCCGCCATGATCATGCGGGCCACCCAGAAGAAGATGATGTCGGGACCCGTCACCAGATCGTTGGTGGGGTAGTAGTAGCTTATTTCCTGATTGTCCGGGTTACGGATGCCGTCGAAGACCGAAATCGGCCAGAGCCACGACGAGAACCAAGTGTCCAGCACGTCCTCGTCCTGACGCAGGTCGCTCGGCTGCAGCGAGTCGTCGCCGGTCTTTGCACGCGCCTTTGCGAGCGCCTCTTCGGCCGTCGGGGCCACGACGTATCCGCCCTTGGGCAGGTAGTAGGCCGGAATGCGCTGTCCCCACCACAACTGGCGCGAGATGCACCAGTCCTTGATGTTTTCCATCCAGTGACGGTAGGTGTTCTTGTATTTTTCAGGCACGAAGCGGATCGCATCCTCCATGACGGCTTTGGTCGCGGGCCGGGCCAGCTCCTCCATCGAAAGGAACCACTGCATCGAGAGCTTCGGCTCGATGGCCACGCCCGTGCGCTCCGAGTATCCCACGTTGTTGGTGTACTCCTCGGTCTTTTCGAGCAGGCCCGCCGCGGCGAGGTCCTTCTCGATCTGTTTGCGGACGTCGAAACGGTCCATGCCGACATACATGCCGACCTTGTCGTTGATCGTGCCGTCGTCATTGAAGATGTCGATCGTTTCGAGACCGTATTTCTCGCCCAGCATGTAGTCGTTCACGTCGTGCGCCGGGGTGACCTTCAGCGCGCCCGTGCCGAATTCGATATCGACGTATTCGTCGCGGATCACCGGGATCGAACGGTTCACCAGCGGCACGATGACGCGCGCATCGACCGGCAGGGAGGCGTAGCGCGGGTCGTTGGGGTTGACGCACAGCGCCGTGTCGCCCAGAATGGTTTCGGGGCGCGTCGTGGCGACGATGATCGCCTTGTCCGTGCCTTCGATCTTGTAGCGCAGGTAGTAGAGTTTGCCGTGCGACTCCTTGAAGACCACCTCTTCGTCCGAAAGCGCCGTTTTCGCCGCGGGGTCCCAGTTCACCATGCGTACGCCGCGGTAAATCCTGCCCTTTTCGAACAGGTCGCAGAAGACTTTGATGACGCTCTCGGTGCGCGGCCCGTCCATCGTGAAGCAGGTCCGCTCCCAGTCGCACGAGGCGCCCAGCTTGCGCAGCTGCTTGAGGATCATGCCGCCGTACTTCTCCTTCCATTCCCAAGCGTATTCGAGGAACTTTTCACGCGAGAGCGACGATTTTTCGATGCCCTTTTCGTGCAGCATCGCCACGACCTTGGCCTCGGTGGCGATCGACGCGTGGTCCATGCCCGGTACCCAGCAGGCATTCCTGCCCGACATGCGGGCGCGGCGCACCAGCACGTCCTGCAGCGTGTTATTGAGCATGTGACCCATGTGGAGCATGCCCGTTACGTTGGGGGGCGGAATTACGATCGTATAGGGTTCGCGCTGATCGGGTTCCGAGTGAAACAAGCGTTTTTCGATCCAGTAGTCGTACCATTTCGACTCGATCTCCTGCGGCGAGTATTTGTCTGCGATTTGCATAGGGATGAAATTGTTTTACTTCGTTATTTGACCTGCAAAGTTATTAACATTCTGTCAAAGATGAAATAAATATGACGAAAAAATCGTTACCTTTGCGACATTATATATTTGTAAGCTATGAGTAAAAAAGATAAATTCGAAACAATCGAAGTCGAAGACGTGAACCTGCTTCCCGATCTGCTCGACGGCAATCACCGCGTGATCCCCATCGTGACGGGCGGTGACGAAGTCGTCGAAGAGGTGGAGGTTCCTGAGATCATTCCGATTCTCACGCTGCGCAGCTCCGTGCTCTTTCCCGGCGCCATCACCCCCATTACGGTGGGCCGCGACAAGAGCATCAGTCTGGTGCGCGCCGTGAATGCCGAAGGCGGTATTCTGGGCGCCGTGCTGCAGCGCGAAAGTGACGTCGAAGACCCCGCGCCGGACGACATGTACAAGGTCGGCACCGCGGCGCGCATCATCAAGATTCTTGAAATGCCCAACGGCAACCTCACGGTGATCCTGAACGGCTTGGAGAAGGTCGAGATCCGCGAATACATTACTACCGAACCCTACTTCCGGGCCCGTGTCACCGCACTGCGCGATACCACGCCCGATCTGAAGAGCGTCGAGTTCGAAGCCCTCGTGGACTCGATCCGCGACGTGGCGCTCAATATCATCAACGTTTCGCCGTCGATGCCCAAGGAGGCGGCGTTCGCCATTAAGAACATCGACTCCAAGCGCGGCATCATCAACTTCATCTGCTCGAACATGGAGCTGACGGACGAGGACCGCCAGTCGCTGCTGGAAGCCCCCGGCCTGCTGGCCCGCGCCCGCAAGCTGCTCGAAATACTGATCCGCGAGCAGCAGCTGGCCGAGTTGAAAAACCAGATTCAGGAGCGCGTGAAGCAGGAGATCGACAAGCAGCAGCGCGACTACTACCTCCAGCAGCAGATGCGCACGATTCAGGACGAGCTGGGCGACGGCGCCGACGCCGACATCGAGAAGATGCGCGAGGAGGCCAAGAAGAAGAACTGGCCCAAGGAGGTCGGCGAGACCTTCGAGAAGGAGCTGCAGAAAGTCGAGCGGCTGAACCCCGCCGTAGCCGAGTATTCGGTGCAGATGACCTATCTGCAACTGCTGCTCGAACTGCCGTGGAACGACACGACCAAGGACAATCTCGACCTCAAGTGCGCCCGCGAACAGCTCGACCGCGACCATTTCGGTCTGGACGAGGTGAAGGAGCGTATTCTGGAGCATCTGGCCGTCATCAAGCTCAAGGGCGACCTCAAGTCGCCGATCCTCTGCCTCTACGGCCCTCCGGGCGTGGGCAAGACCTCGCTGGGCAAGTCGGTGGCGGCGGCGCTGGGCCGCAAGTTCGGCCGCATTTCGCTGGGCGGCCTGCACGACGAGTCCGAGATTCGCGGACACCGCCGCACCTACATCGGCGCCATGCCGGGCCGGATCATCCAGACCATCAAGCGGTGCGGTTCGTCGAACCCCGTGATTATCCTCGACGAGGTGGACAAGGTGACCGTTTCGAACCACGGCGACCCGTCGAGCGCACTGCTCGAAGTGCTCGATCCGGAACAGAACACCACCTTCCACGACAACTATATCGACATGGAGTACGACTTGTCGAAGGTGCTCTTCATCGCCACGGCCAACAACGTGGCCAACATCGCCCCGGCCCTGCGCGACCGTATGGAGATGATCAACATTCCGGGCTATCTGGTCGAGGAGAAGATCCGCATCGCTTTGGACCACCTGCTGCCCAAGCAGCGCGAGGCCCACGGCATCAAGGAGCAGGAACTCGTGATGACGCCCCAAATCGTCGAAGGCATCATCTCCGGCTACACCCGCGAGTCGGGCGTTCGCTCGCTCGACAAGCTGCTGGCTAAGATCGCCCGCGCCCGCGCCAAGCAGATCGCTTTCGACGAAGCCTTCGCGCCCGAAATCACGGCCAAGGACGTCGAGAAGATTCTCGGCATGCCCAAGTTCCTCCGCGAGGAGTACGAAGTGGGCGGCATGACAGGCGTGGTGACGGGTCTTGCGTGGACCGAGGTCGGCGGCGACATCCTCTACATCGAATCGGTGCTGACTCCCGGTAAGGGCAAAGTCAGCCTGACGGGTAATCTGGGCGAGGTGATGAAGGAGTCGGCGACGATCGCCCACGAGTGGGTGATGGCCCACCACGCGGAGCTGGGAATCGACGCTTCGGCGTTCGAGAAGAACGACATCAATATCCACGTGCCGGAGGGGGCGATTCCGAAGGACGGGCCGTCGGCCGGTATCACGATGGTGACCTCGATCGTCTCGACCTACACCGGACGCAAGGTGCGGGAGCGTATCGCCATGACGGGCGAAACGACCCTCCGCGGCCGCGTGATGCCCGTGGGCGGCGTCAGGGAGAAGATTCTGGCGGCCAAGCGCGCCGGCATCACCGAACTGATCCTTTCGGAGGAGAACCGCAAGGACATCGCCGAGATCAAACCCGAATACGTCGAAGGGCTGACGTTCCATTACGTGAAGACCAACGACGAAGTGCTGAAACTGGCGCTCGTCTGAAGCGAAGATGCAAGTAAAAGGTGAAAAGTTTTGATTTTCACCTTTTACTTTTTATTTTTATGGCTAAATAACCGAGACGATGAAATTTATCGCAATCATACCGGCGCGTTACGCCTCGACGCGCTTTCCGGGCAAGCCGCTGGCGATGCTGGGCGGCAGGCCCGTCATTCAGCGCGTCTATGAGCAGGTGGCGGGCGTGTTGGACGACGCCGTGGTCGCCACCGACGATGAGCGTATCTACGATACCGTGCTCGCTTTCGGCGGCCGGGCCGAGATGACCTCGCCGGACCACAAAAGCGGCACCGACCGTTGCTGGGAAGCCTATCTCAAACAGGGCAAGACCTACGACGTGGTGGTCAATGTGCAGGGCGACGAACCTTTTGTCCGGGCCTCGCAGCTGGAAGCCGTGAAACGCTGCTTCGACGATCCGGCGACCGACATCGCCACGCTGGTCAGGCCTTTCGCCGCGACGGACGGTCTCGAAGCCCTCGAAAATCCCAACTCCCCGAAAGTGGTGCTCGACGCGCAGTCGCGCGCCCTCTACTTCTCGCGTTCGGTGATCCCCTACTTGCGGGGCGTCGAACGGTCGGAGTGGCTGGCGCGCCATACGTTCTACAAGCATATCGGTCTCTATGCGTTCCGCACGGAGGTCCTGCGCGCGGTTACGGCCCTGCCGCAGTCCGCGCTCGAAAAGGCCGAGTCGCTCGAACAGCTTCGCTGGCTGGAGAACGGCTATAAGATCGGCGTGGGCGTTACCGATGCCGAGACCATCGGCATCGACACGCCCGAAGATCTGGAGAAGGCAGAAGCCTTCCTGATCAGGCATGGAAAATGAAAAGTCGGGAGTCGAAGCCCGGCTGCTTGGCGGGCGGCGGCTTCCCCGGCCTTTGTTCTTAACTCATAATCGAATCTTATGAAGATCAAATTTATCGCCGGACCGTGCGTCATCGAGTCTGTCGAACTGCTCGACACCGTGGCGCAGCGTCTTGTGGCGATCAACGAAAGACTCGGCGCGGACATCATTTTCAAGGCGTCGTTCGACAAGGCCAACCGCACCTCGATCTCGTCGTTCCGCGGCCCCGGACTCGAAAAGGGGCTTCGGATGCTCGCCGACGTGCGTGCGAAGTGGGGGCTGAAGCTGCTGACCGACATCCATGAATCGTGGCAGGCCGCGCCCGTGGGCGAAGTGGTCGACGTGATCCAGATTCCCGCGTTCCTCTGCCGCCAGACCGACCTGCTGGTCGCTGCCGCGAAGACGGGCAGGACGGTGAATATCAAGAAGGCGCAGTTCCTGTCGGGCGCCGACATGCTCTATCCCTACGAAAAGGCCCGCGACGCGGGCGCTTCGGAGATATGGCTCACCGAGCGCGGCAATATTTACGGCTACAACAACCTCGTCGTCGATTTCCGCAATATTGCGGAAATGCTGCGCATCGCTCCGACCGTGGTGATGGACTGCACCCATTCGGTGCAGCGTCCCGGCGCCGCAGGCGGCAAGACGGGGGGCAACCGCGAATTCGTACCCGCCATGGCGCAGGCCGCCAAAGCCTTCGGCGCCAACGGCTTCTTCTTCGAAGTGCATCCCGACCCGGACCATGCCAAGAGCGACGGCCCGAACATGCTGCAGCTCGACGAACTGGAAAACCTCATTAAAACTCTGCTATAATGACCGATACCACGAAAGCCCAGATTCTCGATCTGGCCCGCAAGGCGATCAACACCGAACTGCTGGCGCTCAAGCGCATGAAGGAGACGTTGGGCGATAACTTCGCCGACGCCGTCGAAATGATCCTTTCGGGTCAGGGCAAATGTATCGTTACGGGCATGGGCAAGTCGGGGCTGGTGGGGCGCAAGATCGCCGCGACGCTCGCCTCGACCGGTACGCCCAGTTTCTTTCTGCATCCCGGCGAAGCCTTTCACGGCGATCTGGGCATGATCTCGAAGGAGGATGTCGTGCTGGCGCTCTCCTATTCGGGCGAGACCGACGAAATCCTGAAAATCGTGCCTTTCATCCACTCCAACGGCAACAAGCTGATCTCGATGACCGGCAATCCCGAATCCGCGCTGGCCAAGAACTCCGACGTGCACCTCGACGTGAGCGTCGAAGAGGAAGCCTGCATCCTGCACCTCGCGCCGACGACCTCGACCACGGCGCAGATCGCCATGGGCGACGCGCTGGCCGTGTCGCTGATGCAGATGCGGGGCTTTACGAGCGTCGATTTCGCACGCCTGCATCCGGGCGGAAGCCTCGGACGCCGCCTGCTGATGACCGTCGGCAACGTGATGCGTTCGCACGATCTTCCGGTCGTGGCGCCCGATTGCTCGGCGACGGACATGATCCACGCCATCAGCAAGGGCGGATTGGGACTCATCATCATCTGCGACGGCGACCGCATCGAGGGCATCGTGACCGACGGCGACGTGCGCCGCGCCATGGAGCGCCGCCGCGCCGAGTTCTTCAACATCAAGGCCGCCGATATCGCTACGCCGAATCCGAAGACGATCTCTGCCGACCGGAAGCTGATCGAAGCCGAGAAGATGATGACCCGCAACAAGGTCACCTCGCTGCTCGTGACCGACGAAGCCGGCAAACTGCAGGGCGTGATCCAGATTTACGACATAAAACTGTAGCGGGTGTTCATCGTACTGCTGACTTACAAACTGCCGCTTGCGGAGGTCGAACGGCACCTCGCGGCGCACCGCGAATACCTCGACCGTCAGTATGCCGCAGGGACGTTTCTCTGTTCGGGGCCGCAGAATCCCCGGACGGGCGGCGTCATTCTCTGCCGCGCCGCGGACCGTGCTGCGGTCGAGACCCTGACGGCGGAGGACCCGTTCCGCATCCACGGCGTCGCCGATTACGAGATCATCGAATTCTCGCCCGTCAAACGCCTGCCCGGATTCGAAGCTTTCCTTTGATTTAACCGTTTGCTTAACCCGACCGATATGAAATCCTTCCTCTTCTCTCTTGCCGCGCTGGCCTTGTGCGGAGCCTGTTCGCAAAATACCGGGGTTACCTCCCCCGACGGCACGATCCGTCTGGCGTTCGCCGTAGACTCCGCCGGACGCATGACCTATTCGGTTACGGACGGCGGTGTCCGGCTGTTCGAACCTTCCCGACTGGGATTCGAAGCCGCCGAGGCCGATCTCGGCGGTGGTTTCGCCGTCGAGCATGTGTCGCGCACGAGCGTCGATGAGACGTGGACCCAGCCGTGGGGCGAGAACAAGGAGAACCGCAGCCGTTACAACGAAATGGCCGTGCGGCTGTGCAACGGCGGCGGCGTGCGGCTGACGCTGCGCTTCCGGGTATTCGACGACGGGCTGGGATTCCGCTACGAATACGAAGCGTGCGGGGCGGATTCGCTCCGTGTGACGGACGAACTGACCGAATTCCGTTTCGCCGCCGACGGCGATTCGTGGACCATTCCCGCCAGCTTCGACACCTACGAACTGCTTTACCGCAAACTTCCGCTGAGCGAACTGGCCGACGCCAATACCCCCGCGACGTTCAAGGTCGGCGGCCTCTACGGCAGCATTCACGAAGCGGCCTTGTACGACTTTCCCGAAATGACGCTTCGCAAGACGGACGGACTTGCGTTCAAATCGGATCTCGCGCCTTTGCCCGACGGCACAAAAGCGCATGTCGGCAATAAATTTACGACCGCGTGGCGCACCGTGCAGCTGGCGCCCGATGCCGTGGGGCTGATCAATTCGTCGCTGATTCTCAATCTGAACGAACCTTCGAAGATCGGGGATACGAGCTGGATCCGTCCGATGAAGTACGTCGGCGTGTGGTGGGGCATGCACCTCGGCGTCGAGACGTGGGCGATGGACGACCGCCACGGCGCGACGACCGAAAACGCCAAACGCCATATCGACTTCGCGGCGGTCAACAATATTCAGGGAGTGCTGTTCGAGGGCTGGAACGAAGGCTGGGAGAACTGGGGCGGCAGCCAGTCGTTCGACTTCACGAAGCCCTATGCCGACTTCGACATCGCAGAGATCGTGCGTTACGCCCGCGAACGCGGGATCGAGATCATCGGCCATCACGAAACGGGCGGCAACATCCCCGATTACGAACGCCAGCTGGAGCGCGCCGTCAAATGGTACGCCGATCTGGGAATACACAACCTCAAAACGGGCTATGCCGGCGGTATCTCCGGCGGCAACAACCATCACGGGCAGTACATGGTGCGCCATTACCAGCACGTGGTCGAGACGGCCGCGAAATACCGGATGACGGTCAATGCGCACGAACCGATCAAAGACTGCGGCATCCGCCGCACGTGGCCCAACATGATGTCGCGCGAAGGTGCGCGCGGCAAGGAGTGGGATGCTTGGAGCGCGGGCAATCCGCCGTCGCACGAAGTGACGCTGCCTTTTACGCGCCTGCTCGCCGGGCCGATGGACTTCACGCCCGGCACGTTCGACATTCTCTATGAAAATACGCGCAACTCGCCGCGCCGCAAACTCTGGAACTGCGGTCCTGAGGTCGATATGCGCGTGAATACGACCCTTGCCAAGCAGATCGCCGAGTGGGTGATCATCTATTCGCCCGTGCAGATGGCTTCGGACCTGATCGAAAATTACGAGGGGCATCCCGCTTTCCGGTTCTTCCGCGACTTCGATGCGGACTGCGACTGGTCGCGCGCGCTGGCGGGCGAACCGGGCGAATTCGTCGCCGTGGTGCGCCGCGCGGGGGAGAATTATTTTCTGGGTGCGGCGACCGACGAACAGCCCCGCACGCTGTCGCTGCCGCTCGACTTCCTGAAACCCGGCACGAAATACCGCGCGACGATCTACGCCGACGGTCCCGATGCCGATTGGAAGACGAATCCCACTTCCTATACCATTTCGGAACGCGAGGTTTCATCCGCCGATACGCTCGAAGTGGCGATGGCTCCGGGCGGCGGGCAGGCCGTGAGCTTCATGCCCGCTATATAGCGGCGCAAGTCGTCGGGAACTCTCGGCCCCGAAGCCCTCAGCCCCGGATGTAATGCGGCATCTCGGCGGGTATTTCCATCGAAATCTCCACCAGACCGCCTACCTTGTCCCCGGTCCGCCAAGCCGTCTGATAGATCATCTTGCGGACTCCCTGTTTCTCGATGGTGTAGGCGTTCGAACCGCCCTCGGCCGTCAGGCGGCGGATGATTTCGCGCGAACGTTCGTTGTGGCAGCCGAAAAGATTGCTGCCGATCAGATTGCCGTGCCGGATATAGGTCGCACGGGCTTTCTCGTTCATGTAAAGGATCACGCCTTCGGTGTCGCAGACCGTGACGGCGCAGTTCATGTCGTCGGCCCAAGGGAAAGGATTTTCTGTCGTCATGGCTGTTCGTTTTGTGTCGGTGGGAAGAGAGCCCCTCTCCTTGCGGAAAGAGGACGGCTGCATCTGCGCGGGCCGAGGGTCACTGCTGTATCTTGACCAGCTGTTCGCGGTAGGCGTTCAGGATGCGGGATTTGGAGATGAAGCCCATGTAGCGGTTCTGTTTGTCCACGACGGGCAGCATCCACGTATGTTTGTCCTCGAACTTCTGGACGACGCTCTGGATGGCTTCATGCTCCAGAATCTTGTCGGGCGGCTGAATCATGTAGTCCGAAATCGGATGGCCGTATTTCTCGCGTTTGAACATGTCTTCGCGCAGGTCGTCCAGCTGGATGATGCCGAGCAGATGCCCGAAGTTGTCGATCACGGGGAAGATGTTGCGGCGCGCCGTCGAAATGATGTGTACGATGTCGCCCAGCGTGAAGTTCTCCCTGATGCGCAGGAAATCGGTCTCCATCAGTTCGTCGAGTTTCAGGAAGACGAAGACCGACTGGTCCTTGTCGTGGGTCAGCAGCTCCCCGCGCAGGCGCAGCTGCTTGGTGTAGATCGAATCCGGATCGAGGTAGTAGTCCACGGCGAACGAGATGCAGGCGGTGATCATCAGCGGAATGAACAGCCCGTAACCGTTCGAGAGTTCGGCGATCAGGAAGATCGAAGTCAGCGGCGCCTTCATCACGCCCGACATGACGCCCGCCATGCCGACCAGCGTGAACGAGACGATCGACACGTCCCAGTCGAAGAAGGCGTTGCACAGCAGGGCTATCGACGCGCCCGTGAATGCGCCCACGAACAGCGACGGGGCGAATGTTCCGCCCACGCCGCCCGCGGCGTTGGTCGAAGCCATGGCGATGACCTTGAAGAACATCGTGGCGATGACGAAGAGTATGACAACCCAGTCGATGTCGCTGAAACGGTAGAAGAGCGAATTGTCGAAGAGTTTTTCGGCCTGTCCGTGCATCAGCGAGGTGAATCCTTCGTAACCCTCGCCGTAGAGCGGCGGGAAAATGAAGATCAGGACTCCGAGCACGGTGCCCCCGACGATCCACTTCTTGTATTGCTTGTCGATCTTCTTGAAAAGCGTGCTCACGCGCAGGTTCGTCGAGGTGAAATACCACGACATCAGTCCGCAGCATACGCCCAGCAGGATGAAGAGCGGTATCTGCCAGAGTTCGAACGCATCTGCGGGTGCCAGCGTCACGGCCAGAATCGGGTCGAAGCCCCGCAGCATGAAGGCCATCGTCGTGGCCGTGATCGAGGCGATGAGCAGCGGAATGACCGATCCTGCGGTGATGTCGAGCATCAGGATTTCCAGCACGAACACCACGCCCGTGATCGGAGCCTTGAAAATGGCGGCCAGCGCCGCGCCGGCGCCGCAGCAGAGTAGCAGCGTGGTGTGCTTGTAGTTGAGCCGCGCGATCCGTCCGACATTCGAGCCGATGGCGGCTCCCGTCAGCACGATGGGAGCCTCAGGTCCCACCGAACCGCCGAATCCGATGGTCGTGGCGCCGCCGACGATCGAGGTCCAGCAGTTGTGGCCCGCGATGCGCGAATTGCGGCTCGACATGGCGTAGAGCACGCGCGTGACGCCCTCCGAAATATTGTCCCGGACGATGTATTTGACGAACAGCGTCGCCAGAATGATGCCGACGGCGGGGTAGATCAGGAACAGGATGTGGGAGCTGTCCACCGGAAACCAGTTGGTCAGTCCGTATTTGATGCCGTACAGCAGCATCTCGAACAGATAGGTGCCCACTCCGGCGAGCACGCCGACGACCACGGCCAGAAGCATCATGATCTGGCTGTTGCTCAGCCGCCTCGTGAGGCGGAGGAACGTGCGGTAGATGTGGTCGGCGCGTAAGTTCAAATCCGTCGTGGTTTTATTGCTGTTGCGGTTTTATTCCTTGTGTGCGAAATGTTCGGCCTGACTTGCGATCAGCTCCTTGTCGTCGAAGTAGTCGATCTTCATGGCGCGTTTCACGTCGGCGAGCGTTGCGGCGGCGACTTCGCGGGCCGCTTCCGACCCCGCGCGGAGGATTTCGTACACCTCGCCGATGCGTCCCTCGTAATATTTGCGGCGTTCGCGGAACGGCTCCAGCATCTCGTTCAGCACCGCGATCAGGAACTTCTTGACCTTCACGTCGCCCAAGCCTCCGCGGCGGTAGTGGGCTTTCAGCTCCTCCAGCGAAGGGTAGTCGGGCAGGTATTTCGGGAAGTGTTCGGGACGGCTGAAGGCGTCGAGGTAGGTGAATACCATGTTGCCCTCCACCTTGCCCGGATCCTCCACGCGCAGGTGGTCGGGATCGGTGTACATGCCCATGACCTTCTTCTTGATCTCATCGGCGCTGTCCGACAGGTAGATGCAGTTGCAGAGCGACTTCGACATCTTGGCTTTGCCGTCGGTTCCCGGCAGCCGCATGCAGACCGCGTTTTCGGGCAGCAGAATCTCCGGTTCGACCAGCGCGGGGCCGTATACCGTGTTGAATTTGTGGACGATTTCGCGCGTCTGCTCGATCATCGGCTCCTGATCCTCGCCTGCGGGTACGGTCGTGGCTTTGAAAGCCGTGATGTCCGCCGCCTGACTGATCGGGTATGTGAAGAATCCGACGGGAATGCCCTGACGCTGCTGGGTGTCGCCCTCCGTGTTGTTCTCGGCGAAGCCGCGCAGCTGGATTTCGGCCTTCACGGTCGGGTTGCGCTGCAGGCGCTGTACCGTGACGAGGTTCATATAGTAGAACGCCAGTTCGCACAGTTCGGGAATCTGCGACTGGATGAAAAGCGTCGATTTGTTCGGGTCGAGACCGACCGAAAGGTAGTCGAGGGCGACTTCGATGATGTTCTGGCGCACTTTTTCGGGGTTGTCGGCGTTGTCGGTCAGCGCCTGCGCGTCGGCGATCATGATGAAGATGCGTTCGAACTCGCCCGACTCCTGCAGTTCGACGCGGCGGCGCAGCGAACCCACGTAGTGTCCCAGATGAAGCCGGCCCGTCGGACGGTCGCCGGTAAGAATGATTTTTCCCATAAAACGATTAATCCTCCGCTTGACGAATTTAAGTTATCTATGGCTTCGGGCAGCTCCAGAGATGCGGAATTCGCCAAGCTCGCATTACGGCATCCTCGATGCCGGTTCCACATCCGGAATCCTGCCCAAACTCCCTTTCTGCCGGGAGTTCCGGCTTCCCCGCGGCACTGAAACTGCGGTGAAAATCAGTGCCGGCTCTCGTTTTTTCGGTATTTTGTGGACAAACATACGAAAAAGCGCGCGGGCGACCTAATAAAGTTGTTGTTTATAGATTTTTTTTATATTTTTGCTCGTCGGAATAATTGTCTGCTATGACTATAATTCAGCTTGAATACCTGTTGGCCGTAGCCAACTGCGGCAGTTTTTCGCTGGCCGCCGAACATTGTTTCGTGACCCAGCCCTCGCTGAGCATGCAGGTCAAAGCCCTCGAAGAGGAGCTGGGCGTGGTGCTGCTCGACCGTTCGAAGAAGCCCGTGATCCCGACCGAAGCGGGCGACGTGGTGCTGGAGCGTGCCCGCGAAACGCTGCGGGCCTATAACAACATCCGCGAATCGGTGGCCGAACTCAAGGGCGAGACGTCGGGTAAACTCCGGCTGGGCGTCATCCCGACCATTGCCCCGTACCTGCTGCACAAATTCATCCCCGCTTTCGTGCGCGATTATCCCAAAGTCGAACTGGAGATCTCCGAGATGATCACTTCCGACATCGTCGAGGCCCTCAAGCGCGACCGTATCGACGCGGCGCTGGTGGCCAGCGGCACCTGCGGCGAGGGGATTCTGGAGCAGGAACTCTTCAACGACCGTTTCTTCGCATACGTTTCGCCCGAAAACGCCCTTTATGAGCGCTCAAACATCCGCATCGAGGACATCGACCTGCGCGATCTGGTGATTCTGAGCGCAGGAAACTGTATGCGCGACCAGATCATCGAACTCTGTCAGGCCAAGCGCGACATGCCGTCGCACTACTCGTTCGAATCGGGTTCGCTCGATACGCTCATGCGCATCGTGGACTGCACGTCGTGTCTTACGATCATTCCCGAAATGGCTGTCGAATACATTCCCGCGGATCACCGCGACCGGCTGAAGATGCTGGCCAAAGGCGCCACGTCGCGCAAGATCGCGGTCGCCGTGCGCCGGACCTATGTCAAAAGTTCGATCATCAAGGCCCTGACCGATACGATTATGGCCAATGCCCCGGAGGTCGGGAACTGACGTGCTTTTCACGAAATGGACGCGTCCGGCAGTTTTTTCTGCCGGGCGCGTTTTGTTTTTCGGATGCTGTTTTTTCGTTCCGGTCTGTGGCGCGTTGCTGCTCCGGTCTGTGGCGCGTTGCTGCTCCGGTCTGTGGCGCGTTGCTGCTCCGGTCTGTGGCGCGCCGCTGTTCCGCCCTATGCCGCGTCGTCATCCTCGGTCTGCATCGGTCGCCGTCCCCGTTTGTGCCGTGTCGCCGCTCTCGCCTTGTGCCGTGCCGCTGTTCCGCCCTGTGCCGTGTCGTCATCCTCGGCCTGCATCGGTTGCCGTCCCCGTTTGTGCCGTGTCGCCGCTCCGATTTGCGTCGCATTGTCATCCGCTGTCTGCGTCGTGTCGCCGTTCCGGTTTGCGGATGGCCGCCGCCGGAGAATTCTGCGGACGGTTTGGCGGGGAATCTGTGCGGACTGCGGGTCTCTTGCGGCCTTTCCCTGCGTTGCGACGATTCCGGTCGGGTCGCCCGCCCGCTTTTTTGTAGCTCTTAATTTTCAAATCTCATTCTATTTTCGTACCTTTGCAAGGTTATAGACACCTATTGAAGATTTATGGATAAACTGATCGAAACTATCGTAAGTGCGATTGAAGATAAAAAGGGTAAGGATATTGTATCGTTGGACCTCTCAGGTTTCGACGGGGCTATATGCTCCCGGTTCATCGTGTGCAACGCCGATTCCACGACGCAGGTCTGCGCCATTGCCGCAAGCATCGAAGAGAAGGTGCTCGAAACGCTGGGCGAGAAGGTCTGGCGCATCGAAGGCCAGCAGAACGGCGTATGGGTCGCCATGGACTACGTGGACGTCGTGGTGCATATTTTCCAGACCGAACTGCGCAGTTTCTACAAACTCGAAGAGTTGTGGGCCGACGCACCCATGACCAAATACGAATACGAAGAGTAATTTTTTAGTATGGCACAACAACGCAAAAACAATAATAGGATGAATATGAACATGCCGAGGCCCTCGATGCTGTGGATCTACGGTCTGATCGGCGCGTTCATCATCGGCTGGTACGTATTCGGCGATGTCAACGACACGCCGCTGCCCAGCGACTGGACGACGGTCCGGGAGATGGTCGAAAAGGGCGACGTGGAGAAAATTCAGGTCGTGAACCGCGATCAGGCGCAGGTTTTTCTGAAGAAGGAGGCTGCCGAACAGTACCGCAGGGATACGGTGGACAAACGTTTCAAGCGGCTGCCCGAAACGGGCGTGCAGCTCACCTTTACGATCGGATCGGTCGATTCGTTCCGCGAAGATTTGAAGAACGCCGAGCAGCAGTCGGGACAGACCGTGCCGGTGGTCTATGAGAACAAAGCCAACGACTGGACCAACGTACTTATCAACCTGCTGCCGTGGGTGCTGATTATCGGCGTCTGGATTTTCATCATGCGCTCGATGTCGCGCGGCGCCGGAGGCGGTGCGGGCGGCGGCATCATGAACGTCGGTAAAGCCAAGGCGCAGGTCTTCGACAAGGACGCTTCCAAGCGTGTGACGTTCAAGGATGTGGCCGGACTGGAGGAAGCCAAGGTCGAGATCATGGAGATCGTCGATTTCCTCAAGAAGTCGGAAAAGTACAAGGAACTGGGCGCCAAGATTCCCAAGGGCGCCCTGCTGGTAGGCCCTCCGGGAACGGGCAAGACGCTGCTGGCCAAAGCCGTGGCCGGCGAAGCCAACGTGCCGTTCCTTTCGATTTCGGGTTCCGATTTCGTGGAGATGTTCGTGGGCGTGGGCGCATCGCGTGTCCGCGACCTGTTCGAGCAGGCCAAGCAGAAGGCTCCCTGCATCGTCTTCATCGACGAGATCGACGCCATTGGCCGCGCCCGCGGCAAGAACGCCGGATTTTCGGGCAACGACGAACGTGAAAATACGCTGAATCAGCTCCTCACGGAGATGGACGGCTTCCAGACCAATACGGGCGTTATCGTCCTCGCGGCGACCAACCGCGCCGACATTCTCGACAAGGCGCTGATGCGCGCCGGGCGTTTCGACCGTCAGATCGAGGTGGGGCTGCCCGACGTCAAGGAGCGCGAGGCGATTTTCAACGTCCATCTGCGTCCGCTGAAACTCGATCCGCAGCTCGACCGTGAGTTCTTGGCGCGCCAGACGCCCGGTTTTTCGGGCGCCGACATCGCCAACGTCTGCAACGAAGCGGCGCTGATCGCCGCGCGGCACAACAAGAAATTCGTGTCGAAGGAGGATTTCCTCGCGGCCATCGACCGCATCGTGGGAGGTCTCGAAAAACCCAATATGCCGATGACGGCCGCCGAGCGGCGCGCCACGGCGATTCACGAAGCGGGGCACGCTACCGTCATGTGGTCGCTTCCCCAATGCGATCCCGTGCTGAAGGTCACGGTGGTTCCGCGCGGGCGGAGTCTGGGCGCGACGTGGTATGTGCCCGACGAACGCCGCATCCACGTTACCAACGAAGCCCTGCAGGAACGGCTGGCCGGGTTGCTGGGCGGCCGGATCGCCGAGGAGGTCAACTACGGAACGCTGGGCGCAGGCGCGCTGAGCGATCTGGAGCGGGCGACCGAGACGGCCTATGCGATGGTGGCCTATTACGGCATGAGCAAGAAGATCGGCCCGATCAGTTATTACGACTCGTCGGGCACGCGCGATACGTTTACCAAGCCTTTCAGCGAGCAGACGGCCCGCGACATCGATACGGAGGTGCGCCGCATCATCGAAGAGGCGTATGCCAAGGCGCGTGGCATCATCGAACGGAAAAGCGAACAGATCAACCGGATGGCGGACCTGCTGCTGGAGAAGGAGACGATCTATGCCGAGGATATCGAACGCATACTCGGCCCGGCGGCGCAGGTGCCGCGGGAGAATGACGACCCGAAAAAGGGTGTCGTCGTCGCCGACGACGATGCCGCGTCCGGAACGTCGGCTGCGCCGGCGGACGCTCCGCCGGCCGGGACCGGAACGACGCAGGAAGGCGATGCCGGAAGTGCGTCGGGAACGAAAACCGCCGCTTCGGGAGCCGCGAACGCCGAAAAATCCGAACTCAAGTAACCGACGAACCTAACCCGCTGATATATCTGATGAGTGAAAAAATGAAGAACCTCATGGTGCGTACACTGAGCGGCGCAGTCCTCGCAGTGGTGGTGCTGGGGGCCGTAATCTGGTCGCAGTGGAGTTTCGGCGCACTGTTGCTGGCGATGCTTGTCGCCGGCATGCTGGAATTTTACGGGCTGGCCGAAAAGCAGGGCAATGCCCCGCAGAAAATCGTGGGAATGGCGGCAGGCATCGTGCTTTTCGCGCTTAATTTCGCGTTCGTGTCGGACGACATCGAAATTCTGAGCGGCGCCAGTCAGGCTTTTGCCTGCGGAATGGCGTTTATGCTCCTGCTGATACCCGCGATGTTCATCTGCGAACTTTACCGCAAACAGCAGAATCCGGCTTCCGGAATCGGCACGACGCTGATGGGCGTCTGCTACATAGCATTGCCCCTTTCGCTGATGTGTTATATTCCGATCATCGGAAGCGAGGTGTGGACTCCGTGGGTGATGATTTTCTACATCTTCATCATCTGGGCCAACGACGTCTTCGCCTATCTGGTGGGAATGTCCGTCGGACGGCACCGCATGTTCGAGCGTCTTTCGCCCAAAAAGTCGTGGGAGGGATTCTTCGGCGGGCTGGCCGGCGCCGTGGCGATGGGCTATGTTGCCGCGCGGGTATTGGATGCCGATGTATGGGCGTGGCTCGGTCTGGCGCTGGTAGCGGCCGCAACGGGCGTGCTGGGCGATCTGGTGGAGTCGATGTTCAAACGCGCCGCGGGCGTCAAGGATTCGGGCAATCTGATCCCCGGACACGGCGGTGTGCTGGACCGCTTCGACGCCTTGCTGCTCTCGGCGCCGTTCGTCTTCGTCTATATGCTTTTTGTTATGTAACTGCAATCCTAAATTAAGTTATGAGAATAAATAAAGAAGGCTACAAAATTATCGGCATTTCCGGCGCCGTTTGCGTATTTTTGTGGTGGTTGATCTATCACCTGCTGGTCAGCGACGCGAATATTTCGCTGTTGTGGGTGAGCGCCGTGCTGTTGCTGCTGTTCTGGTTCTTTATCGTCGCGTTTTTCCGGGAACCCCGCCGCGTGCGCATCCACGATGCCGACCTCGCCTTTTCGCCCTGCGACGGCCGCGTCGTCGTGACCGAAGTCGTGAAGGAAAACGAGTATCTGAATGAGGAGATGCTCCAGATTTCGATCTTCATGTCCGTCACCAACGTCCATATGAACTGGGTTCCCGTGGGCGGTACCGTCGAATATTTCAAATACCATCCGGGCCGTTTTCTGGTGGCGTGGCATCCCAAGTCCTCGACCGAAAACGAACGCACCACGACCGTGGTGAAGATGGCTTCGGGACAGAAGGTTCTCTTCCGTCAGATCGCAGGCCTGATCGCGCGCCGTATCATCTCCTATATGAAAGTGGGTTCGCCTGTGGAGCAGAACAGCGTCTGCGGCTTCATCAAATTCGGGTCGCGCGTCGATGTGCTCGTTCCGAAGAACAGCGAACTGCTGGTCGAGATCGGCGATCCTGTGGTGGGTTCGCAGACTCCGATCGCACGCCTTCCGAAAGCTTAATTCATCCGATGTATGAGGGCGACACCCCAGACCTTCCTGCGGTTTATTGCGGGCGCGGCGGTTGCTGCGGCCGTCCTCTTTCTGGTCTGGTACTTCCGGTCGATCGTCGTCTATGTGCTGATCTCGGCCGTGCTGGCCGTCATGGGCAATCCGCTGGTCAAACGGCTCGCGGCATTGCATATCAAGGGCTGGAAAGTGCCCCGCTGGCTGGCGGCGCTGGCGACGCTGATCGTCATCTGGGTGGTGCTGGCGACATTGTGTTCGCTGTTCGTGCCGCTGGTCTTCAATAAGATCTACCAGTTGTCGAACGTCGATTTCGCCACCGTCGTGGCGAGCATCGAAGAACCGATAGCCCGCGCCCAAAGCTACCTGCACGAATTCTTCGCCATGCCCGAAAGCACCTTCTCGCTCTCGGAGGCCCTCGCGTCGGCGCTCAAGCAGGTGATCGACATCGAGTCGCTCAACACGGTCTTTGCGTCGATCGTCAATGTCGTGCTCTCCTCCGTGATCGCTATTTTCTCCATCACCTTCATCACCTTCTTCTTCCTGCGGGACGAGGGGCTTTTCTATGCTATGATTACGGCGATGTTCCCCGAACGTTATCACGAGAACATCACCCGTGCGCTCGACTCCGTAACCCTCTTGCTGGCGCGCTATTTTACGGGAATCCTCTCCGAAAGCCTGCTGTTGATGGTCGCCGTGTCGCTGACGATGATGGCCTTCGGGATGAAAGCCGCCGACGCGGCGTTCATCGGGCTGGTCATGGGCGTGATGAACGTGGTGCCCTATGCCGGGCCGCTTATCGGCGGCGTGGTTTCGGTCTTCGTGGGCATCGTGACCCCGATCGGGGGCATGACCGTGGGGCATACGGCCGTCGTCATCATCGGTTCGCTGCTGATCCTCAAGGGGCTCGACGACTTCGTGCTGCAGCCGACGCTCTATTCGTCGCGCGTCAAGGCGCATCCGCTGGAGATCTTCCTCGTGATTCTGATCGCCGGGTCGCTGGCCGGAATCCTCGGCATGCTGCTGGCGATTCCCTCCTATACCGTACTGCGCGTCTTCGCCAAGGAGTTCTTCTCGCAGTTCAGTCTGGTGCGTAAACTGACCGAAAAAATCTGATGGAAAAGGTGATTATCGAGGGCGTTGTGGAACACGGACGCCGGCTCGGACGCGAGCTCGGATTTCCGACGGCGAACGTGGCCGTTCCCGATTCCGTCGCCGCGGAGGACGGCGTTTACCGTTCGCGTGCCGAGATGGACGGAGCGGTTTACGACGCGATGTCGAACCTCGGCCGCAATCCTTCGGTCGGCGGGACGGCGCGGCGTCTCGAAACGCATATTTTCGGCTTCCGCGGGGCGTTGTACGGCCGTATGCTGCGCGTGGAACTGCTCGAAAAGATCCGCGACGAGCGGCGGTTCGATACGCTGGAGGAGCTGCGGGCGCAGATCGAAAAAGACAGGGAGTATATTTTGAAATTAAAATAAACAGTTATGTATTTAGACTTGACAATGCCCTACAAGGTAGCCGACATGTCGCTGGCCGGGTGGGGACGCAAAGAGATCGAGATCGCCGAGCACGAAATGCCCGGACTGATGGCCGTGCGCCGCAAGTACGGCCCGCAGAAGCCGCTGAAAGGCGTGCGCGTCATGGGGTCGCTGCATATGACCATCCAGACCGCCGTGCTGATCGAGACCCTCGTGGAACTGGGCGCCGACGTGCGCTGGTGTTCGTGCAACATCTTCTCGACGCAGGACCATGCCGCCGCCGCGATTGCCGAGACGGGTGTTCCCGTTTTCGCATGGAAGGGCGAGACGCTGCCCGAATACTGGTGGTGTACGGTCATGGCGCTGTCGTTTCCGGGCGGCAAAGGCCCGCAGCTCATCGTGGATGACGGCGGCGATGCGACGCTTCTGATTCACAAGGGCTTCAAAGCCGAGGACGACGCTTCGACGCTCGATTACGAACCCTCCTCCTACGAAGAGGAGGTGATTATAGACACGCTGAAGAAGGTGCTTGCCGAGGACAAGGATAAATGGCACCGCACGGTGGCCGAATGGAAAGGCGTCAGCGAGGAGACCACTACGGGCGTACACCGGCTCTACCAGATGCAGGAGGCGGGCGAACTGCTCGTTCCGGCCATCAACGTCAATGACTCCTGCACCAAGTCGAAATTCGACAACCTCTACGGCTGCCGCGAGTCGCTGGCCGACGGCATCAAGCGTGCGACCGACGTGATGATCGCCGGCAAGGTGGTGGTCGTGTGCGGCTACGGCGACGTGGGCAAGGGTTGCGCCGCGTCGATGCGTTCGTACGGAGCGCGCGTTATCGTGACCGAGATCGACCCGATCTGCGCCCTGCAGGCGGCGATGGAGGGCTTCGAGGTGAAGACCGTCGAAAGCGCTCTCGGCGAAGGCAATATTTTCGTGACCTGCACGGGCAACTGCGACATCATCACGCTGGAGCATATGGAGCGGATGCGCGATCAGGCGATCGTCTGCAACATCGGCCACTTCGACAACGAGATACAGATGGCGCGGCTCGAAAAGTCGGGCGCCGTGAAGACCAATATCAAGCCGCAGGTCGATAAGTTCACCTTCCCCGACGGACATTCGATTTTCGTGCTGGCCGAAGGCCGTCTCGTGAACCTCGGCTGCGCTACGGGCCATCCCTCGTTCGTGATGTCGAACTCCTTCACGAACCAGTGTCTGGCGCAGATGGAACTCTGGCAGGAGAAGCTCGAAGTGGGCGTTTACCGTCTGCCCAAGCATCTCGACGAAGAGGTGGCGCGCCTGCATCTGGACAATCTGGGCGTGGAGCTGACCCGCCTGACCGAAAAACAGGCGGATTATATCGGCGTGAGTCCCGACGGTCCCTACAAGGCGGAGCATTACCGCTATTGAGACCGGCGGCATCCGGCATGGAAAAAGAGGATACCTTG